>PMOA01000053.1:0-134383 GCA_003161635.1 Limisphaerales bacterium | reverse complement strand
TGCCGGGTGGCTTTAGTTATTTCGGCAGCATCGGGCCGACGTGGGACGTAGCGATCACAGCCATCGCCACCGATAACAGCGCCACGGTCATCCAACGTCCGCGCATCCAGACTTCGCAGGCGAAGGCGGCCTCATTTTTTGTCGGCCAGACCGTGCCCTATGTCACTGGCAGCTATTACGGGGGGGGTTACGGCGGCGGCAACAGCTCACAATACTCGCAGTTGTCGGTCGGTGTGGAGCTGGATGTCACACCCTTCATCAATCCGGATGGTCTGGTGGTGATGGACATCCAGCAGGAAATTGATGACATCGCCTCTTACACAACCATTGATGGCAATCCAGTGCCCAACACCACCAAACGCACGCTTTCCTCTGAAATTGCCGTCAGAGATCGCGACACCATCATCCTCGGCGGATTTGTCCGTTCGAATAAGAGCATTACCAAGAGTGGAGTTCCGTGGCTGCAAGACATTCCGCTGCTCGGCAATCTGTTTACTCAACGCGATGACAAGAAGGATCGCGATGAAACCATTGTGCTGATACGCCCGACGGTTTTGAAAACGCCCGAACTCGCCGCCGCCCAGGCCGTCAAGGAAGAGCAGCGCTTGCCCGGCATCGCCCATGCCGCAGCAGCGGACGAAGCCGACCAACGCAAACAAGTTGAAGCCGAACGCCGGGCGGAACTAAGACGCGTAAAAGCCCAGGGTCACAAAGGCAGTAGTTTCAATCCCATGTCGCCCAACGCGCCAGTTGATACCAACACCGTCGCGCCGCTCAATCCGTAATGATCTGACAGGTCATGTGGTGTAAAAAATGAACCGTTCCGGAAACATATTTTTTTGTTTGTGCGCGGCGCTTTTGCTGGCGGCGGACATGGGCCGCGCGGAAACGGTCTTCTGGTCGGATAATTTTGACGATGCTGGTGCCGGCAGCCGCTGGACTTCCAGCAGTGTCTGGCGCATTGGCTCGCCGACCATTGGACCCGTAATCAACTCCTCGGGTTACCGCACACATTCCGGCGCTAATTGCGCCACCACCGGATTGAAGGCGAACTATTCCTACAACGCCGACGCCCGGCTCGCTTGCATCAATTACAACGGCACCAGTTCTTTTGTGGTTCCCTCTGTGGATGAATTTCCCCGGCTGCGTTTCTGGCACTGGTTTAATTTCGTGAACGCCCTGGGGTACGTTGAAATCAGCACCAATTCCGGCAGCAGTTGGCAGCAAATTTCGCCAAATTACCTTGATATGAGCAGCAGCGGTGTCTGGTCGCCTCCTTCCCTTGACCTCAGCCCTTTTGCCGGGCAGAGCGTGCAAATCGCCTTTCATTTTACCTCCGGCAGCGGTGGCGGTACTGCCGCGGGCTGGTATGTTGACGACGTTGAGGTGGTCACCGACGAGCCGGTTTTCAATAACCCGGAAGGTTTTGAATCGGGCCTGGGTGATTGGTCTGTGGATTCGGGAACTTGGGAAATCGGCAAGCCGACCGCCGGGCCGAGCCATGCTCACGGGGGCACCAATTGCGCGGCGTCCGTCTTGAGCGGCAAATACGGTCCCAATGTTGACTCCCGGCTGATCAGCCCGCCCTTTTCCGTTCCTTCGAACAGTCCTGCTTTGCGCTTCTGGCACTGGTATAATTTCCCGACGGTTTCGGATGCTTTGGGCTACGTTGAAATCAGCACCGATGCCGGCGGCAGTTGGCAGCAAGTCTCGCCAAATTATTTCCTTGGCCACACCGGCGTTAACGGGACGAATGTTTCCCTTGATTTGAGTGCCTATGCCGGCCAGACCGTGCAGGCGGCTTTTCATTTTACTTCCCTCAACGGCGGCAGCGCCGGCAAGGGCTGGTATGTGGATGACATTTCGCTGATCGCGTCACCAACTCTGACCGTTCCACCAACGCAGACAATTTATGCCGGGCAAACGCTGACGGTGACCATTGACGCCACCCTTTTTCCCGACGGCCCGCCGACATTTGGACTGGTTTCCGGTCCGACGAATGTTTTTCTGAATACAAACAACGGCGTGTTGACATGGACGCCTGCAATCGCACAGACCCCAAGCACGAATACCATTTCCGTCAAGGTAACGGACAACAACGTGCCCCCTCTCAGCGTGGCCAATAGTTTCGTCGTCCAGGTATTGTCGCCGCCGGCGCTGAAAATTGCCGCCAGCGCGCAACCGACCAACGGAAGTTTTCAACTCACATTCAGCACCGGCTCGAACACCACCTGGCGGGTTGACGCCTCCACCAATCTGTTGAACTGGCTGCCATTATTGACCAACACGGTGGGTCCAAGCGGCACGATCCAGTTCACCGATTTGCTGGCCACAAACTATCCTTGGCGCTTTTATCGGGCGGTTTTGCAGTAACCCAGCCAACAACGCTGCGCCGATTATCGCCGGGAATCAGTATCAATTCTCCGGCGGCGCGTTCGTTTTAGTTTCGCCGCCGGGGAACATTTCCTCCAAAGTACGAATCGGGTGCAACGGCAGCAGCAGGAGTTTCGGGACATAAACCGGTTCGCTCTTCGGATTTTTCAGCGTGCCGGTGATTTTGTATTCAAACAATTTGCTTACCGGCCAAAGCATCGTGCTGACCAGCGGGCCGACCACCCAGGTGTCGCGCAGCAACTGCGCGGTAACGCGCGCATGGACGTTTTGCTTCAAATCCGCCGTACCCGTGTATTCCAGCCGCATCATGGTCGAGCGAATTTCCAATGAGTCCGTGTAAATCACGCCGTTGGTGATGAAAAATTTCGCCGCAGCGTCCGTCGCGCGGCTGTTGCCCAAACCCGGCAAAAACGTGTTCAACACCGGCGACAAAATACCGAAAATCGGAATGTCCCAAAGCAACCCGTCATGCAGGTTTGCGTGGCCGAAACCATCCCACGCCCGCCAATCCCTCGAATCCGCGTCCGTCACGACGAGTTGTCCGGCCAAGGTGCCTTCGAGATGATTCGTCGTCGAAGATAAATCCGCCGCCAGCAAATGTAGATTCACATTCGTCACGCTCACGACAAATTGATAATCCGCGCCTTCATGCGGCGCGCGAAAATCAAAGTTCGCAAAACCATTTCCATCACCGCCGTAAAACGCCGCCGCCACATTGGTCAAAATCAGCGCCTGTCCCCGCCAGTGAATGGTGCCGACAATGTTTGTCGTCTTGAACTTCATCCATTCAAACGGCGCGCCTTGGATGATATCAAACCGCAAATCCACCGCCGCCGTGTCGCGCCCGCCGTTCATGTCGTGCAACGGCACCTGGCCGTTCACCCGCGCCGTCGGCGGTTGCAGAAAATGATACGGTTCCACCTGCCGCGCCGTTTTTGGCCCGATGGCGCGCGTGACGGATCCCGGGTCGGCGGTGCTGAAACCGTTCGTGAAACAGATCAGCCGCGTGTTGAAATCCAAAGTCACCTTGTCCGCCGTCATCATCTGCGCGCCGGTGTGCATCAGCGGATTGACAAATTCCAGCACCCGGTTCGTGTAATTCAACGCTGACACCACGTCGCCAAACGCCTGGCCGCGCACCGCAAAATTCGTCAACGCCACGCGCCCGCTCGCCATGATGCGGTCGTAATCATACAAACGCCCGCTTACCTCCACGTCCAACGCCAGCGGCTCGGTGAACTTTATAATCTCAAAACCGCGCATCGCGTTGCTCGTCGTCAAAAACGGCCGGACGACTTCCGGATCCAATACGCCGCGGATGTGCCAGTGATAATCTTTTGTCGCGTCGTCCTCGCCGCCGCTTAATTTGAGCCGGCTCTTTGATTTCACGACCGCTAGATCGGGCAGTTGCCACAGGAGATTTGAGTAGGAAAAATGCGTGCGCGCCGAGTCAATCGCAACGCCACGGAACACACCATGGGTGATGGCCAGTTCGCCATTTAATTGAATGGTCGGTTGCACTTCATCGCGCCAATCCGGCTGGCGATTCGTCCACGCGGGCAGAATCAGCGAGCCGCTGGCCTGGAGTGATGGCGGTTGGGTCCACGAAAAATCCGCCAGCCGTTCGCGCGTTTTTTCCGTCAGCAATGCGGCAATCGCATGAACGTTGAAACACGAGGAATTGGTGAATGTAAGCTCGCGCGTGGCAAGGTTCAGCCGCGCAGTGGCATCAAGTTGTCCACCGCCCAGCCCGGCGGACAATTTAGTGACGGCCAATTCGGGCGCCTGCCAGAGGCCGTTGCACTCCACGAAGTTCGCGTTCAGTTTTTCGGATTTCAATTCCCTGAATTTCGCCGTCCAAGTCAACCGATATGGCTGCGCGTTTGTCCACCATGCCCACGACGAGACGAAATGGGTTGGAGTTCCGGCGGGCGCGGTGAGGTTGCCGGTGAGCCGGATGTCGCGCGCGCCGCCCCAGGGCGTTTGAATCAAGGTCGCGTTCAGGTTCAGCCGGACGGCGAACGAGTGAATGTCCCGCGCGTCGCCGTCCACGACCAGGCTCAATTGCGGCGTGCCCGTGAAATGTATCCGGTCGAGCGTGTCGGAAAATTTCCGCAATCGCGCCTGCCAAACGGCCCGGCCGGCGGATTTTTTGCCATGAAAAATGTCCCAGTTGCGAATCTCCGGCGCGTGGATGATGTCGCCTGACAACGCGAGTTTCGCGCCTGCGAAGTCAGCTTGAAAATGGTCGAGCGACCAGGTGTTGTTCGTTTGGAAGCGCAATTCGGTCTGAATGTTGCCGAGCGTGAACCCATTGGTTGGCGTGAGCGGCCAGACGAATTTACCCTGGCGCAAAATGAGTCCATCAACCTGCCATTGCCGGCGCAACAGTGCGCGGTAGTTCAATTGTAATTGGACTTCGGCCAGGGAGAGCACCGGGTCGTCGGGCGCTTCGGCGTGGCCGATGCGGACGTTTTCGATGACCAGCCCGCGGACGAAATGCAGGCGCATCCGGGTGAATTCCAATTCGATTCCGCGCGTTTGCAGTGTTTCCACCAGACGCCTTTTCAAAAAATCCGGCAGGCCGATGCGGTTGAACCAGACGAGAGCGCAAACCAGCGCGAGCACCGCGAAAAGAACGGTGACGCGAAACCAGCGAAAGCCTGCGCGGCACTTCCGCCAGAAGCCGGGTTGCGAAGGCATATTACGGAACGTTCGCCGGAATGGTGAGATAACTCAAGACGAACTGATAAAGCACTGGCGGAAAGACAAATGCCCAGCGCTCGCCGTCCAGCATCACGGCGGCCAGGGCGGTTTGCGAGGAGGGAAGTTCCGCACCGAAATCCACGGTGTATTTCGTGCTGTTTTTGAGTTCGACGGTGATTTGCAAATTGTTCGTGTTCAGGCCGTAGTTTTTTTCCGGCTCGGTGATGTTGCGCCCGACCCAGCCGGCGGCAGTCAACCCGCCGAACCGGTGCGCGGTTTCCTCGATGGCCGGAGGGTTGATGATGCCTTGCGAACCGGCGGCGAATGACCATTTGTTCGGACCGTTGCGGACAATTTGCCGCGTCTTGCCGTTTTGATGGAGCGTGATTTGCGCCACGTCGCCTTCGGTGAAATTCCAGATGCGGCGCTCGCGAAATTCCCAGCCCGCTTCCGGCAGCCCGTTGAAATCATTCGTCGTTATGGCATAAACAAAATCTTCATCGGCGCGCCGGACAAAGACTTCATTGTTTTGGTTCGTGCCGAAGGACAATTGGACAATGACCCCGTTCGTGTCGCCCGCCGCCGAACGCAAAGTGATTTGGCGCGTCGGCGTCGCCAGCCCGTAAGCGGGCAAATCGGGCGTGGTCACGACGTCCTTCACGAATTCCGCGATGCGCAATCCGGCGAGGGTTTTGATGAATAGCTGCGCATTTTCGGCGTCCGCGACGAATTTTTCGCCGGCGATTTGCCAATCGTTCGAACCTTGCCGTTGCAAAGTGAAATTGTCCTGCCCATGCACTTCAATTTCCGCGACGGGCGCGGTCAATTCCAGCAGATGCGAATCACGGAAGTCATTCACCGAGCCGCGCCACGGCGACAACGGCTCTTTGGCGGTCGTAACAATGGCGTTCCACCTTTCGCGTCTGGCAAAGACTTGCGTTGGATCATTCGTCGGACTTTTGCCGACGTGAATGGCGGAAATGAAATTGGTGCCGTGACCGAGCCACAGGTCGAGATCGGCGGGTTGCAAACCGAACGCGGCCAAATCCTTCGGGTCGTCGGTGATAAATTGTGTGCCGCGCGCGGTTTGGAGGTGTTGCAGGGCATCGGTGATGCGATCGGCGTCGGCGCGCGCAGGAAACGGACGAATCATGCGCCAGAGATGGTTCGTCGCGTCGCGTCGAAGTTCAATGACTTTCGTGCCGTTGGTCAACACAATCCAATCCAGGCCGCTGTTGTTCGCATTCACCAGCGCGGTGTCGCGCCAGTCGTTGGCCGAAAGCGGAATGAATTTAAGCCAGTCGGCGTCGGCGACGAAGGCACCGTCCATGCCGACGACGCGCAGAAAAACCTGATCGCCGGGCGGGGTTTTGTTGCCGACCAAAAGCTGCCGGCGCTGGCCGCCGGTTTCGATGACGAGTGAAATGCGGGGCGTTTCAAAACCGAATTCCACGTCAGCGTTGCGGTGGTTGCGGAGTTCGGCGGCGCTGATGCGGGTGGCGGGCGTGAGTTTTTGGAGCGCGTCGAGCAGGGCTTCGATGGCGGCTGGCTGCGCGGGATAGGTAATGGGTTTGGTCAGCAGCCACGCGCCGTTCGTGCGGTCGGCGCGAATTTCCAGCGCGCCGGACGGAATCACTTGCACGCTTGTGACGGCGGGCGGACGCAATTCCGGCAGGATGCGGGACGGCTCCGCGGCGGCTGGCCGCAGGAAATGTTCAAAAATAAAAATCAGCGCGAACAGCGCCACGGCAATCGTGAACCAGATTCCGGTGGTTTTCGAATTCATTATTTTCTCCGGGCCAGCCAGACCAGGCAGCCGAACAACAGCACCGCGCCGGGCAATGCGCCCAGCAGCAGCCAGCGGACTTCGCGTTGCTGGGTTCGCGTCATCAACAGCCGGAATTCGGTGACGGGTCGCGGCCCGATGCCTTTGAGCAAGGTCGTGCGGTCGAGCAGCCAGTTTACCGCGTAACCAATGAAATCACTGTTGTCCAAGCTCTTGATGGACGTGTTGCCAAAGGCAAAGGAATCGCCCGCGACGAGAATCCGTGCGGTGCCGCGGGCGTTGGCCACCCCGGCCACCGGTTTTTGCTCGACGGCAACCATCAGTGAATAGGCATGGGGTGGATCACCGGGTGCGCCCGCGAGAGTCGAAGCCGGACTGGTAAAAACCAGTTCATCCACCTGCGGTGCATTGGCGGGCGGATTCTTCCATTCCACGGCTTCAATGGGACGCGGTAAAATAAGATACAATCCGGAGCCGGTTAGCGGATTGACCACCGGATGCTGGCTGAAACTGGAAACAACCACGTCCTTGCCGGAGACGTTTTTTTTCGAATCCTGGACCCAGTCGAAACCGACGTTGATACCCCAGCGTGCCAGAATCGGCTCCAGCCCCGTCGGACGCCCGATGGAATAATAGTTGAAGAGCACAAACAGCCGCCCGCCTTGCGCGAGGTATTGGTCAATTTTCTGAAGCTCGGTTTCTGAAAGTTCCGTCCGCGGGCCGGCAATAATAAGCAAATTGCAGTCCATTGGCACGGGGTTGTCGCCGAGCAATTCAAGATTTGTCACCGCGATGTAATTTTGGGCAAGAATGGAACCGAATTTCAAATAACCCGTTTCGTCGGTGTCACTGAGCGAGGGTTCGCCGTGGCCCTGCAAGAAATACGCCTTGAACGGCTTGGCGCTGGTGACGGCAAGCAACATCGAGGTGAAGGCCTGTTCGCCATGAAAAGCAACCGGCTTGCGCCGGAATTCGCGCTCCTTGGGATTGGGCACTTGCTCGAGCTTGACCTGGGTAAGAGCGTTGCCATTGACAATTTTGATCCGCTTGTCGCCGGCATCAAAGATGACCAGGTCTTTGTCCGTCGGCGAATTGAGTTTGTACTGCTCCTTGATTTTTTGCGCCTCACCCGCGTCGCGCACGTAATCCACGGTCTGGACAGAAATGCGCGGGTTTACCGAGCGATACTCGTTCAGCAGCGCGACGATGTCCGGATAAAAATTATTCTCGTCCTTGGTGTCATAATAAAGCGTCACGTTCACGTGATTGGTCAGCGACTTGAGAATGTCCAGGGTTTGCGAGGACAATTGAATGCGGGTCTGTGAACTCAGATAAAACCGCCCAAAGAAGTGCGCGCCGAGGTAATTCACCATCACCACCACGGCCAGCACCAGCGCCGTGCGCACCACCACGTCGAAGCCGATTTTCCACCGGCGGCCGGGCGAAAAGCTGGGTTGAGATTTGGAATCGGTCGCCATTTTATTTCCAGCGCCGGCTTTCCACCACGCGCAAGGTCAGGAACAAAAAGAAAAACGTCAGGCTGACGTAAAAAACCACCGCGCGTGTGTCCACCATGCCGCGGGCAAAGTTATGCATCTGCTCGAACAGGCCGAAATAGGACAGCACCTGTGACTGCCATTGCGCGGCCACCGGTATGGCCTCGGCTAAAAACCCAACCAAAAACAAACTCACGCCGAGGACAAAACTGATCATCGCCGCCGCCATCTGGCTGCGCGTTAACGACGACGCAAAACAGCCCAGCGACAAAAACAGGCAGCCGACCAAAAACACGCCCAGATACATTCCGCCAATCGTGCCCGCGTCCAGCGTGCCTGGTTGGTTGGTAAAATGCCGCACGATGAAGAGACACGCGAGCATCGGCAGCCACATCACAATGTAAAACACGAGCGCCGAGGCGAATTTCGCCGCGACCACCTGCAAATCGCTCACCGGGGTGGTCATCAGTGTTTCAAAAGTGCCGGAGAATTTTTCCAGCGCGAACAACCGCATCGTGAGTGCCGGCGTCGCCAGCAGCACAATCAGCCAGAAAATAGTGGTCCGATAAAACATTTCCGTCACCGGCATCGGCGACGGGTCGCTGCCGAGATTTGTCATCAGCACCACGAAACTCAACCCGATCAAAAGCGTCACGGCCGCGATGATCACGTAGCCGGTGATGGAACAAAAAAACGCCGCCAATTCCCGGCGCAGGAGAGTCCAGAATATGCGCATCAGCCCTCCTCCTCCTCGGCCGGCTTGGTCACCTGCACGTAAATATCTTCGAGTGAATGGCGGCTGCGCGTCAATTCGCGCATTATCCAGCCGTGTTCCTGCGCCAATGAGAAAATTGCCGGACGCAGATCGTATCCATCGCGCGGCGTCAGCGCGCAGCGTTGGAATTCACCTTCGCTTGGCGACACGTCGAATTGTTCGATTCCCGGCATTTGCGACCAGACTTCACGCAGTTCGTCCGCCGGTGCGGCGATTTCGGCGATGATCTGGCTGCCGCCCGCCATGAGCCGCTGCAGGTTGTCCGGCGTGTCGGCGGCCAGGATTTTGCCGTCGAACATGATCAACATGCGGTTGCACGTCATTTCCGCCTCGGGCAAAATGTGCGTCGAAATCAGCACCGTGTGCTTCTGGGCAAGACTTTTGATCAATTGCCGCACCGCGCGAATCTGATGCGGATCGAGGCCGATGGTCGGTTCGTCCAAAATGATCAATTCCGGCTCATGCACCAACGCGTCCGCCAGACCGACACGCTGCCTGTAACCCTTGGAAAGCTGGCCGATGATGCGGCGGCCCACCTCCGTTAATCCGCATTGCTCCATCACCGTGGTCACGCGCTCGCGCGAACGCCGCCAGTTGAGGCCCTTGAGCCGCGCGCGGAATTTCAGGTATTCCCGCACGCGCATTTCGGGATACAGCGGATTGTTTTCCGGCATGTAACCGATGCGGCGGCGCACTTCATCCGACTGGTGAAACACATCGAAACCCGCAACGCGCACCGTGCCGGACGTCGCCGGCATGAAACACGAAAGAATCCGCATCGTCGTGCTTTTACCCGCGCCATTCGGTCCGAGCAAACCAACAATTTCGCCGCGCGCGACCGTGAACGAAATGCCCGCCACCGCCGTATGTCCGGCGTAGCGTTTCGTCAAATTTGTCACTTCAATCATCGCAGTGTCGCTCATCGAAACGTTGGGTGGAGTCTAGCAGGAAATTCGGGATTCCGGCCAACAAAAATTCCGCCACAAAACAAAACCTTGCTTTATAAACCCGCAAAACCGCCGTTGGATGCGTTCAAAATTATGCGTGCCGGCTTGACTTTGCTCAACCGCAGGCGCAAAAGCAACCCGCAGTGTCTCCGCCGCCTGAAAATTTTTACGCCGACTGGCGCTCGCGCTTTGGCGTGGTGCATGTCCTGCGCGACGAAAATGATCCGCCGCCGGAACGCCTGCTCCAGGCCATCTGGCACCACCAGCGGTTGCAGCGTGACCGGCTCCAAACTGCCGATGGAAAATCCGTTCGCGTTTTACATCCCGGCTTTGCGAGCGTCGAAGGCGGGCCGGATTTTCGCGGCGCGGTCATTCAAATCGGCGACGCCGCGCCGTGTTCCGGTGACGTGGAAATTGACCTGCGCGTCGGCGGCTGGCGCGCTCACGGTCACGACCGCAACCCGAATTTTAAAAATGTCCTGCTTCACGTCGTTTGGGACGACGCGCGGCCAATGCCAAATGCGCCTCCAGTTTTGCCGTTGAGCCATTCGCTGGACGCGCCGTTGGGCGAACTCGGATTGTGGCTCGAAAATGATTCGCCGCGCGTCCTGCCCGAAAATTTGCGCGGCCAATGTTGCGCGGTGTTGCGCGAATTGGATGAAACGCGACAAACCAGACTTTTGGATTCTGCCGCACGCGTTCGTTTTCAAGCCAAAGCCGGACAATTTCGCGCCCGCGCCCGGCACGCCGGCTGGGAGCAGGCGCTGTGGGAAGGTTTGTTCCGCGCGCTCGGCTACAAACACAACATCTGGCCGATGCAAAATCTTGCCGAATTGCGTCCGCGCTGGACGCGCGGCGCGGACCCGGCCTTTGCGCTTCAAGCGCGGTTGCTCGGCATCAGCGGTTTGCTGCCGTTGGAATTGACGCGCGCGCAAGCAGGTGGCGATGGTTATCTGCGTCGCGTCTGGGATTGCTGGTGGCGGGAACGCGATGCGTTCAGCGATTGCATTCTACCGCGCGCCGTCTGGAAATTTCACGGATTGCGTCCGGCAAATCATCCCCAACGCCGGCTCGCGCTGGCGGCGCACTGGCTGGCGTCGGGGAATCTGGTTTCAAAACTCGAACGTTGGTGTGCGTCTTCAATTGGGGAAGGGCGCCGTGTCGGCGACCCTGAAATTTTTGGGACGGTGACACGCCGTCCCTCCCAGGCATTGGTGGATTCGCTGCGGGAAATTTTTGAAGTGGAACGCGACGAATTTTGGTCGTGGCACTGGACATTCCGCTCGGCCCGGCTGAAAAAGCTGCAACCGCTGTTGGGCGATGCGCGAGTGACGGATTTGGCGGTGAACGTGATTCTGCCGTGGCTTTGGACGCGCGCCGCCGAAAGTAAAAATGGAAGGCTCCAGCATGTCATTGAACACCGCTACGCCGCCTGGCCGCAGGCGGAAGACAATTCCATTTTGAAATTGGCGCGTCAGCGTTTGTTGGGGGTTGGGCGAAGCCACGTGTTACGGAGCGCTTCCGCGCAGCAGGGGTTGATTCAAATCACGCGCGACTTTTGCGAACACTCGAATGCGATCTGCGAGAATTGCCGGTTCCCGGAACTGCTGCGCAGTTGGAATAGTGGTACAGGCTTCCCGCCTGTGGGAAATTAAACCAAATCACAGGCGGGAAGCCCGTGCCGCAAAATCACTTCACTTCCAGTTTGGCGAACGGATTGTTCAATCCGCCGGACTGCGGTTCGTCCGAAACGGGCACTTTGTTTTTCGGGGGGGCGGAATGGGAGGGTTGATGATTGTCCGAAGGCGGCGCCGGACTGACTTCGGTTTGATGCGGATTTTTGGCGCGCTTGTTGCGCGGCAGCGGGCTGACCATCACATTGATGCCGCGCCCGATGAGTTTCGGCGGAAAATCGGGATTGCCGTAGGGCGCGATCTCACCCAGAAATTTGTTGATGACCTGGAAGCCGACTTCCGTGTGCGCCATTTCGCGACCGCGGAATTTGAGCGCGACCTTCACTTTCATGTCCTCGCAGAGAAAATCCACCGCGTGCGTGACCTTGATGCCGAGGTCGTGCGGGTCAATCCGCGGGCTGAGCTGAACCTCTTTGACGGTCGAGGCGTGCTGATGCTTCTTGGAATCCTTTTCCTTCTTGGCCATTTCGTAACGGTATTTGCCGAAATCCACGAGCCGGCAGACCGGCGGCGTGGCGGTGGCGGCGATCTCGACGAGGTCAACCCCGTGCTGCCGCGCGAGATTGATCGCGTCGTTCAACGAGATGATGCCGAGTTGTTTGCCGTCAACTGCGATGACCCGGACTTCGCGGGCGCGGATTTTGCCGTTGACCCGGACAAACGAAGCAGGAGAAAAATTGCGTGGAGAATAAGGGCGGCTCAAGACACCCTCGTCGGTTGTAGCATAACTGTAAGTTTTCGCATCAAGCAAACTGGCCTAGCCAGTTCAAATCTGCTCTATCAATAAGCCTTTCTGGTTAAACGTGCAAGCAAATAATAGGTAACAAACTCAAAAATCAGGGCCTGATTTGATGGCTTTAAACACGGCTTCGTAAATCCGCTTTAACGGTATCTTTGCCCGTACCGCCAGTTTTTTGCACGATTCAAACTCCGGCGCGGCCTGGACCATCTTTCCGTCGAGCCGGCCGATTTTTACGGTGACATCACCATACGGTGTTTTGATTTTTGTGAATTCGCGCCGCAATTTTCGCCGTTCCGCCATCGTCCGCCGCACGCCAAACGCACTCGTTTCACGCAAAATCATTTCGCTGAACTTGTCCGCGTCGGTTTCGGCGCACAGAATCGTGAGCAACACCCCGGGACGGTTTTTCTTCATCTGGATCGGCGTGTGGAAAACGTCGAGCGCCCCCGCTGTCAGTGCTGTTTCAACGAAATGCCCGAGAATTTCCCCGCTGACGTCATCCAGATTCGTTTCGAGCACAGCGACACGATCCGTTTCCCAATCGCGCTCTTCTGATTTGGCCCTCGACCCTCGACCCTCGACCCTCGACTCTCCGAGCGTTACTCGGAGAACATTTGGCCGCGTCTGGTTGTCACGCGTACCGAGTCCGAAACCGATTTTTTCAGCGACCAGATTTTGCATCAGACCAAAATTTTCGACGAACTCCGCCAGCACGGCGGCGCCGGTAGGCGTGACCAGTTCGTGCGGTTCGTCGCATTGCGTCACGCCGATGCCGCGCGCACCGAGAATGGCCAGGGTGGCCGGGGCGGGAACGGGAAAGCGTCCGTGCGCGCAATCCACCCAGCCGGTGCCTTCAATGACCGGCGCGGCCAGCACGCGTGGTTTGCCGAGCATCTCCAACGCGATGCACGCGCCCGCAATGTCCACAATCGAATCCACCGCGCCGACTTCGTGGAAATGAACTTTCTCCGGCGGCAGGCCGTGGATTTTCCCCTCGGCCTCCGCGATGCGCTGAAACACGGCGACGGATTTTTTCTTCACCCAAGCCGACAATTTGCTTTTCGCAACGAGCTTTTTGATTTCGGCAAACGTCCGGTTCTCGTCGTGATGATGACGGTCATGTCCATGATGGTGGTCGTGGCTGTGATCAGGGTGATGTCCGTGATGATGTTCGTGGGCGCCAGTCAGATGGACATCAAACTTCACGCCTGCGATGCCGGATGTTTGTTTGCGCGCGACGTGAAGATGATAACCGCCGAGTTTCAACTTTTTCAACTCGCGCTCAAGCTGGCGCGCATCCACGCCGAGGTCAATCAGCGCGCCGATGAACATGTCGCCGCTGATGCCGCTGAAAATATCGAGGTAAAGCGTTTTCATTTTTCCGCCAACGCATTGATCTGGCTGGCGGCGTAACCCGCGCCGAAACCGTTGTCAATGTTCACCACGGTCACACCACTGCCGCAACTGTTCAACATGCCGAGCAACGCCGCGATGCCGCCGAAGCTCGCGCCGTAACCGATGCTCGTCGGCACGGCAATGACCGGTTTGGAAACCAGACCGGCGACGACGCTCGGCAACGCGCCTTCCATGCCGGCGACGACGATGAGCACGTTCGCCCGCTGGATGTTTTCCGATTTTGCCAGCAAGCGATGCAGACCGGCCACGCCAACATCGTAAATCCGTTCGACGCGGTTGCCCATGATTTCCGCGGTCACCACCGCTTCCTCAGCCACGGGCAAATCACTTGTGCCGGCGCAAATGACTCCGATGGTTCCAGGACGTTTGGGCAGGGGTTTTTTCTCGATGGTCACGCAACGGGCAAGTTGGTGGTGGGCGGCAGGCTTGAATTTCCTGCGCAATGCGCGGGCATGGATGTCGGTGACGCGCGTGATGAGCACGCGCGATTCGGACGCCAGAATTTTCGCGGCGATTTTAACGACTTGTTCCGGCGTTTTGCCGCCGCCGAAAATGACTTCGGGAAAACCCTTGCGGAGCGCGCGGTGCGTGTCCACCTGCGCGAAGCCGAGGTCGGCCACCGGCGCGGACTGAAATGCGCGCAGGATTTTTTCGCGCGGAATTGTTCCGGCGCGGAATTGTTCCAGCAGGCGGATGGCTTCAACGGTTGTCACGCGGTCACCATGCCACAGGCGCGTGTGGCGGTCACGCCGGAAAAACTTAATGGTGATGATGCCGGAACAGCCGTTTCCGGTTGGCAAACAGATACCAGACGATCAGCACGTTAAACGCCAGCACACCGAACACGAACCAATGCGGCCGGACTACCAATTCACGCACTTCAATTGGAATAAAAAATGCCGATTCGCCAATCGCCAGCCACCCGGCCCACGGCGCGCGAAAAATCAAGCCGAAGCCTTCGACGAGCGAAAACAGGCTGTAAATAAATGTGCAGACGACGACCCAACGCACATTGGCCGGTGTGACCGTGTCCAGCGTGTCGCCAATCTCCGAAAGAAACCGATTTTCAGGATCGAGATGCACCCAATGCACCAGGCGATCGAACAAATCCGAAAGACCGGCACCCGTCATTCTGTAGACGCCAAAGGCCAGCAACAACGACAACACGCCCTTGATCAATTTACCGGCGATGATGAGATAAAGCGTCGGAGCGCGCTTCTTGGGAATTTTTGCGTCGTTGGCCATTCAGCTTCGTAGTCCGGGTTTGCTGTTGGTGGTCACACTGCACTGCGCGGTTCGACCGGCCCGGCAGCAACCTCGGTTACTTTGTTTCGCGACGCTTCCACCTTGATGTAATGCAGGACAACGGGCGCGAGGATCATGCCCGGAATGCCCATCAACTTCTCACCGAGCACCAGCCCGATGAGCGTCAACCACATCGGATTCTTGATGCGGTCGCCGATGATCTTGCTGTTGAGGAAATACTCCAGCTTGTGAATGACGACGAGGAAAGCGAGCGCGATCAGCGCCATCTTTGGTGAAATCGTGAAACCAACGGCGACGATGAGCGTGTTGCTCAGGAGATTGCCGATGATGGGCAACAGCCCGCACAGAAACGTCAACACGATGAGCACCGTCCCGTAAGGATAACCGTTCCAGACCAGAAACACGGCGGTCAGCGCGGTGTTGATCACGGAAATGACGATTTGTGCCCCGATCACCTTGGCGAAACTGCGGTAAAAGGTTTGGAAGCGAACATCCAGTTCGCGCACCACCGTCGCATACAGGCTGTCCCGCGCCGTGTGCGGATCGTCTTCAGTGCCCCACCTGGCGCTCAGGAAGAGGCTGACGGCGACTACCAGGCCGACCAGCAGCAGCGCGAACTGGAAAGCCGCGGCGTGCGCGTACCGGCCGACGTTCGCGACGCTTTCCTGGACCTCGTTTATCGCAACCGTCTTGAGGCTTGCGTAATCGGAGAATGGCAGTTCCACGCCCTTTTTCTCCGCGAACTCGACGATGGCGGGAATCGTGGTCTCCGCGATACTGGGCAGCGTGATGTAAACCTGGTGTGAGAAATAAAAGAACCCGCAGCCGATGGCCACGACCATGATGATGTAGAGCGCCACGCCCAGCAGTTTGCTGCGGCCAAAGCTGAATAGCCGGAGCGCGAAATAGCCAAACAGCGCCGTCAGCACCAGCACGCCCAGGTGCAGCCAGCCAATGAGCACCAGCAGCACCGCCATGATCACGTAGGAAATGCGGGTAGGGCTGCTCATGGGAGCAAGGAAAACATCCAACATCCAACGCGCAACGCCCAACGTCCAATTGAAGTCCGCCCGCCCATTCGCCGCATTGGGTGTTCGATGTTGGATGTTGAATGTTGGATGTTCATCCTCCGTCCGCTCATCGAATCCGGGCCTGCAACCACCCCAGCAGTTCGCCAATTGGCAGCCGTTCCTGCCTGCCATCGTCCCGAAAACGCACTGTCACCGTATCCTTCAACTCCGGCTTCTCGCCCAACGTGTCGAAATCAATCGTCATACAGAACGGCGTGCCCGCTTCGTCCTGGCGCGCGTAACGGCGGCCAATCGAACCGGCATCGTCGTAAAACACATTCATCCACGGACGCAACCGGTCACGCACTTCGAGCGCCTTCTTCACCAACTCCGGCTTGTTCTTGAGCAACGGCATCACGCCGGCCTTGACCGGCGCGACGCGCGGATGAAATTTCAAAATCACGCGCGTTTCACTCCTGCTCTTGTCATCAGTCCCGGTGACTTCGCTGTAGGCGTTCGTGATCAGCGCCAGGATTAGACGATCCACACCCGCAGACGGTTCAATCACGTGCGGGATGTATTGGCCTTTCGCGAGGCCGTTCGCGTCTTCGGTGGCGTCCTTTGAAGCCTGTTCTTCCGCCACACCCATTTTGACGAGATATTTTTTCCGGTTCTCGTAATAGCGCCGCCAGAGTTCGTCCGATTTTTCCTTCGGCAACTTCACCCACGCCGTGCGAAGTTCCTCGTCGAAAACGCCCATCGGTTTGCCGGAGAAACGCTCGTGCTGGCTTAAATCGAAATCGCTGCGGGCGGCGATGCCTTCGAGTTCCTGCGTGCCGAACGGAAATTTGAACAGAATGTCCACGCAGGCGCGGGCGTAATGCGCGAGTTCCTCCGGCTTTTGCCAGTATTCTTCCAGCGTCGTGCGCGGCAGTCCGATGCCTTCGTAAAACTTGATCCGCTCCTCGACCCAGTATTTGTGCCACGCTTCCCAGCCCCAGTTTGGTTGAGGGTTGAGGGTTGAGGGTTGAGGGTTGCCGGTTCGATGTTCGGCGTTCGATGTTGGATGTTCGATGTTTCCTGTAATTGCTTCCGCCGTTGTCGCTACTTTTCCGCAAATCGCTTCGACCACTTCATCCGGCTTGATGAAAAATTCCAGCTCCATCTGCTCGAACTCGCGGGAGCGGAAGGTGTAATTGCGCGGCGTGACCTCATTGCGAAAGGCCTTGCCGGTTTGCGCGATGCCAAACGGGACTTTTTGGCGCGACGTTTCGAGCACGTTCTTGAACTGCGCAAAGATGGCCTGCGCGGTTTCGGGGCGGAGGTAGGCAATCGCCGATTCATCCCGCACCGGGCCAACGTAGGTTTGGAACATCAGGTTGAACGCCCGCGGCGCGGTTTTCTCACCGTGGCATTCGGAAACCATCTTGCTGGGCTTTTGCGGACAGGGGATTTCATTGGTCTGATCGGCGCGGAAACGGCCTTTGCACGTTTTGCAATCAATCATCGGGTCGCTGAACGTATCCACATGTCCCGACGCCTTCCAAATCTGCGGGTGCATGATGATGGTGGCTTCGAGGCCCACGACGTCGTCGCGCTGGCGGGTCATGGTGTTCCACCAGAGTTCCTTCACGTTGCGCTTGAGTTCCGCGCCGAGCGGGCCGTAGTCCCAAAAGCCGTTGATGCCGCCGTAAATCTCGGAGGATTGAAAAATGAACCCGCGCCGCTTGCACAGTGACACGATTTTTTCCATGAGCACGTTCTCTTTTGGCTCCGCCATAGGGTCGGGCAGTGTTTGCGATGCGCGCGGCGCTGTAAATGAGATTTTGACTGGCCCAACGGCGGTTCGGCGCGTGAATTTCACGCGCGATGCGTGAAAATTTCACGCATTGTGCCGTCGCGAAAAAGTCCTTGAGCGATTTTCATTGGCATTTTGCGGGAAAAACCGGTTGGCATCGGCATTGCTAAACATTGTTCAGACTGATGTTGACGGCGCGGGCGATTGATTTACTGGATTCGACGAACCGTCACCCAACGAACAAAAACCAAAAAACCTTATTGAACGTATGAAAAGAATTCTGAAACAAAACAAGGCCTTCACGCTGATCGAGTTGCTCGTCGTGATCGCCATCATCGCCATCCTTGCAGCTTTGTTACTGCCGGCACTGGCCGCGGCCAAGCGCAAGGCGCAACGCATTAATTGCGTCAGCAACATCAAACAAGTCGGGATTGCCTTCCGACTCTGGGAAGGTGACAATGGCGATAGATATCCCATGGCCGTCCAAACGGCTTTCAACGGGGCCAAGGAGAAAATTTATGCCAGTGGCATAGCTCCCACGGCCGGATATGGCTTGACCAACGTTTTCGTGGTCATGTCGAATGAATTGAGCACGCCCAAGATTCTGGTGTGTCCGTCTGACAGCAGCCGGAATTACCAGACCAACTTTGCCAATTTGGCCTTCAATTATCTTAACATGAGCTACTTTGTCTGTGGCGATGCGGCCGAAACCTATCCGCAGATGATTTTGGATGGCGACCGGAATATTGGAACATCAACCACCCAAAATTCCCCGGCAAACAACACCAACAGTGTTACCACCCCGGCCAGTTTTACATGGCCGTCAGGTGCCAACTGGTGGGCGTGGACGGCGGTTGATATGCACTTAAGGGTTGGCAATCTTGGGATGGCTGATGGCAGTGCCCAGCAGGCGACCGTTGCCGGCTTGCAGACGGCCTTGGGCGCCGCCACCAACGGTGCGTCTACCCTGACTCCCTCTTATAATTTCCCGCAATAAGCGCAGCCTGATTTTTACTGATTCCTGCAGCAACAAGGCATCCGCAAGGATGCCTTGCTTTGTTTTAAACCGTGATACCAATCCCAGAGACAATCCGGTGCAATGGGTAGGGCGGCGCTGTCCACCCTCCGTAACAGAGCTACTGCGGAGGACGGGCTGCGCCGCCGGGGATGGCCGCGCATCCGCCTTCGCTTTGCTTCAGCGCGACAAGGCAGCGCGGCCCTACCGTCTGGAATATGTTGCCGATTATTATCGGGAAATGGTATGAGTTCCTCCTTCCTCCTGAACGAATCAAATCAAAGGTTGCGGCCGGAGCTGTCGGGATCATCGTCACCGTTTTTCTTTTCTGACTTTTCCGAAAGCCGCTGCCGGGCGAAAAATTTTTGCAACAACCCCCGGCAATCCGCTTCCCGGATGCCGCCCATGATTTCACAACGGTGGTTCAACGTGGGGAATTGCAGCAGGTTCATCGCCCCGCCGGCCGCGCCACCTTTGGGGTCGCTCGCGCCGAACACCACGCGCGCCAGCCGGGTATGCACCATCGCGCCCGCGCACATCGGGCAGGGCTCCTTGGTCACGTAAAGCGTGCAATCTGTCAGCCGCCAGTCGCCGGCGGTTTCTTCGGCCTGGGTGAGCGCGAGCATTTCGGCGTGCGCCGTGGCGTCTTTGAGCTGTTCCACCTGATTGAATGCCCGTGCGATGATTCGGCCCTCGCGGACGATGACCGCGCCGACCGGCACCTCGCCGGCTTCATAGGCGCGGGCCGCCTGCCGCAATGCCTCGCGCATGAAATAATCGTCGCTGTGCAAATCAATGATGGGCTCGTCCATATCTTGTTTCGTAGGAGACGGCGTAAGGAGTCTCACTTTTTGTGTTTTCGTTAGAGCCTCCTCACGTCGGCTCCTACGGTGGATTCCTCCAGTGTCCAGTCATTGCGCCCGTCGGGATGGCAATGGCAGTGCGCCGCGAAAAATCCGCCGCGATGCCGCCAGAACCAGGGCCAGATTTGTTCCCGGTCGGTTTGCGGCAGCTTCAAACCCTCGAGCGCGGCGCGGGTGAAGAATTGAAAACGTCCTTCGGCGTGGTGGGGCGGCAATGTTTTCAGGCGCGGTTTTACCTCGAACAAAAACATCAGCCAGTGCGTCCGGCCTTGGAAGCCGTGTTCGCTGACGAGGCCGGTCAGGTGCAAATCTTCGGGGCGCAGCGACAGGCCGGTTTCCTCGTGCGCCTCGCGGCAGGCGCAGGCGTAGGGCGATTCGCCGCCGTCCATTTTCAATTTCCCGCCACAGGGACTCCACAAACCGCGGTTCGGCTCCTGCGCGCGTTCGAGCAAAAGCATCTCATCGCGCTCGTTGAAGCAATACAGCAGCGTGGCGACTTTGTAGGGCAAAACCATCAGACGGAATTTCAAATTTCGAGTGCCGAATGTCGAGGCAGAAACGAACGCACTTCGGCACCGCCACCATTCTGCCACCTCCTGGGAGCGCTGGCGTCCACCCTCCGCAGTGCTGCTACGGAGGATGGGTCCCGCCGGCTCGCTGCGTTGCGACAGACAGTTTCCAACCCGCCGACGAGACGTCGGCGCTCCCAGGAATCACAATCTGGTTCAGTGCGAATATCGTAGTTGGTGGTTGTGCCAAGGTGCGCCCGCGCAGAAACAAGAGTCACATTTCCATTGCGACCCGGCTTAAAAACATTAGGATTATACTTTCCGCCCCGAAAGCTTTCGGGGAGAAGACAAAAATTCATGAAAAGTCACGATATTGCAGTCATTGGCGGCGATGGCACCGGACCGGAAGTCGCCCGCGAAGCCCTCAAAGTGTCCGAGGCCGCCGCCCAAAAATTCGGTTTCAAGATCAACTGGCATCCTTACGATTTCGGCGGCGAACGCTATCTGAAGACGGGTGAAGCGCTGCCGGACAGCGCGGTGGACGAGTTGCGCAAGTTCAAGGCGATTTTCCTCGGCGCGGTCGGCCATCCGCAGGTCAAGCCGGGCATTCTCGAAAAGGGCATTCTGCTGCGCCTCCGTTTCGAGCTGGAACAATACATCAATTTGCGTCCCGTGAAACTTTACCGCGCGGCCGATTGCCCGATCAAGGACAAGGGGCCGGAGCACATTGACTTCGTCGTCGTGCGCGAAAACAACGAGGGTCTTTACATCGGAGCGGGCGGCTTTGTGTTCAAAGGCACGCCGCATGAAGTTGCGATTCAGGAGTCGGTGAACACGCGCCGTGGCGTGGAACGCTGCCTGAAATACGCTTTTGACCTGGCGAAGAAGCGGCGCGGCGGCAAGCCGTGGAAGGGCCTCAAGCCGGAGGACGTCAAAGCGGGCAAGACCGCGCAACTGACCCTCTGCGGCAAGACGAACGTCCTCACATTCGCATTCGATTTGTGGGAGCGCGCGTTCCACGAACTCGGCGCGAAGTATCCGATGATCAAGCGCGATTACGCCCACGTGGACGCCACGGTCATGTGGTTCGTGAAGAACCCGGAATGGTTCGACGTGATCGTCACGGACAACCTGTTTGGCGACATCATCACCGACCTCGCCGCGATGATTCAGGGCGGTTTGGGCATCGCCGCCGGTGGCAACATCAATCCGGAAGGCACGAGCATGTTCGAGCCGATGGGCGGCAGCGCGCCGAAATACACCGGCCAGAACGTCATCAACCCGCTCGCGGCCATCAACGCCGCCGGGATGATGCTCGATTTCCTCGGTGAGGCAAAAGCGGGCGCGGCCATCGAGAACGCCGTCGTGAAGATCATCAACACGAAAATCAAGTCGCTCGCGGCCGGCAAAATGGGCCACGGCACACGTGAAGTCGGCGATTTGGTGGCGGCGGCGGTTTGACGATGAGGACGACGGATGAAAAGCCTGACCGAACATCTCTGGTTTGAGACACCGCATCGGCGTGACTACGTCAACATCACCGGCACGATCGAGCAGCTCGTCCGCAAGAGCGGCGTGCAGGAAGGGCTTTGCCTCGTCAACGCCATGCATATCACCGCCAGCGTCTATATCAACGACGCGGAAGATGGTTTGCTGCACGACTACGATGTGTGGCTGGAAAAACTCGCGCCGCACGAGCCGGTTTCGCAATACCAGCACAACCGCACCGGCGAAGACAACGCGGACGCGCACCTGAAACGCCAGATCATGGGGCGCGAAGTGGTGGTGGCCATCACGAAGGGCAAATTAGATCTCGGCCCGTGGGAGCAGATTTTCTACGGTGAATTCGACGGCCGCCGCCGCAAGCGCGTGCTGGTGAAAATCATCGGCGAATGACTCCTCGTTTCGTTTGGATAGAAACTTGAAAGGCGCCCCGGTCGGAACCGGGACGCCTTTGTTGCCGAAGATGCCGTGCCGCTATTTGACGGCGATTGCGCGTTTGTAAACGCGATATTAAATCATTGTTTGTAACCGTGAGTCTTCGCCGGCCACGCCGTGATGAACAGCAAAGTGCCGATGGCTGCACAACCAATCAGTCCGGCAAACCCCGCATTCCAACCGTAATATTGGACGACAAATCCCAAACCCCAACCCGAAAGCACGGTGCTCGCGTAACCAAAAATGCTGGTCAGGCCGACGGCGGTGGCGGCGGCGCGTTTGGTGGCGAGATTCGCGCAGGCGATGGCCAGCAGACATTGCGGGCCATAGACAAAAAACCCCGTGGCGCAAAGCAGGCCGGTGATGAGCAATTCCGATTGCGTCTGGATTTTCCAGAAAAGCATAACCGAAACGCCCGCGAGCGCCATGTAGACGACGCAGGCGCGCACGGGGCGTCCGCCGAGAAAACGGTCGGTGATCCAGCCGCCGAGCACCGCGCCAATCAATCCGAAGATTTCGAATCCGGCTATCATCCAGGCGGCGTGCAGAATCTGGATGTGCTTGGCTTCGGTCAGCAAAGTGGGTCCCCAATCGAACACGGCGTAGCGGATGGTATAGACGAAGAAATTCGCCGCCGAAAGAATCCAGATGTATTTGTTGGAAAAAACCTGCTTGAACAGGAACGCTTTGAAATCTTTCTGCGATTCGTGCTCTTCAGCTTGAGTCTGGGTTCCTTCAACTTCAGGCAAACCGACCGAGGGCGGCGTGTCGGGCATCATGAACCAGATCAAAACGGCGGCGAAAATGGCGATGGCCGCCGGAACCAAAAAACAGAGCCGCCAGTTGGGCGCAAAAAAATTTCCACTGACCAGAAAGCCGCAGAGCAGGACAATCAGAATGCTGCCGATATTGTGGGAGGAGTTCCAGATGGAAAACTTGGTCGCGAGTTGCTTGGGCGGAAACCAGTTGGCCAGCAGCCGCGCGCACGGTGGAAAACCCATGCCTTGAAACCAGCCGTTCAGCATCCAGATGAGGCCGAACGCCACGACGGTCGAACTCAACCCAAACCAGACATTGAGGAGCGCCGAGGCCAGCAGCGCGGTGGACATGAAAACGCAGGCGTTTGCGCGGTCGGCGAGAAGACCGTTCGCAAATTTGGACACGCCATAAATCACCCCGTGCAGCGTCAGAAACAGACCGAGGGCTTCTTTCGTGATGCCGAGGTCTTTGCCCATGAACGGCATGGCGACGCCGAGGTTTTTGCGCACGAAATAAAACATGGCGTAGCCAAAGATGTAAAAGATCAGGACGCGCATCTGCCAGCGGCGGTATTTCGCCGCGATTTCCGCCGGGTCGGTGAGCGTGACCGGCGCGGGCGGCGCGGGCTGAAAGATGCCCAGCAAGCCCTTGCGTGATGCGCGGTGATTTGGCCTGGCAGTGGTCGGTTTCAAAGCCATGTGGCTGTCAAATTAAATGGCCGGTTGATGCCGCCGGCGCGCATCGGCAAATAAAATCCCGAAGAGTGAAAAGCATTTCATCGGGGTTGTCATTTGCTTTCGATGGAAAGAAGCGTCCCGGGTGTTAAAAAAAGGACGGCCATTGTTGGCCGCCCTTGAATTTTTTATGCCGACGACAACCATCTGGTGTATGAGGCGATAGAACCTGGCCGGGCGATCAATGCCATTGGAGCGTGAACAAAGGATCGCTCCACGTCAGCACGACATGGGTGCCGATTGGCTGAATGTTCAGCGGAATGGCGACGCAATTGCGGCTGCGGTTTGATCATTTCAGGCACTTTCTTGCCAAAGAAAAAGGGCGGCCATTGCTGGCCGCCCTTGAATTTTAACACTGTTTCGGGTTATGGGTGGAATAGCCGGAAATACATCTGTGCCAATGCTGTGTTGGTTACGAAGCCGCTGCTCGCACCCGTGATAGTTGTGTAAGGCCCGGTCACAATAGTTGCTGATTGCAAGCTGAATGACGCATCGCTCCACGTCAGCACGACGTTGGTGCCTGACGATTGGATATGCAGCGGTATGGGAACCACGGTGATTGTGGCGACATCACCAAAGGCTGTGCCAATTGCGAGGTTGTCAAGATAACTGATGCCTATTCCACTACTCTGACGCAGGCCGTAAGCACTTATGCCTACGGGAGTTACAACATCTGTCGCCGCAACACTCGGGCTGGCTTCAGAGGTTGGATTGACCCATAGAACAGTTTCACCAGTTCCAGTGTTGCAACGGGAAACCACCAGATAACTTTGGTTGGTTTGTAAATCCAACGGAAATTGAACACTAAAACTGTTGGCGACATTGGCAAGGCCCAAACGATAGAAGCCAGTGGCTGCATTGATAGTGCTGGCATATATCTTGCCGCGGAAATTAGAGGTGGTTCTTCCATCTTTGAAAATGGCAAAATAATCTCCACCCGATGATGGCAGATTGCTCATGACGAGAGTAAAGCTCGAATACAAGACGGCCCCGCTTGTTGCGCTGAATGGATTGTTCGGTAATGCCGGATTGTTCGTTATCCAAACCCCCAAATCTTCCGTTCTTAGATATGACAGTTGGGCTGCGCTGTTACCAGTGCCAGGCACAAGAAGCAGGTCGAAAGCTGTGCCGGTGGCATTTGCCCACTGACTGAACACCACTCCATTGAAATCCGCACCTAGAAGCGCAGTGTCCTGAACAAAGTCGTTGTAATCAAACGATTCGCTAAAGAAAAGTCCGTATCTTGGAGAGACACTCAAGACAAAGCTGGCACTGTTCGTATTAAAGCCATCAGCAACCGAAATGGTAATGGTGGATACGCCAGTCTGATCCGCAAGCGGAGTCAAGGTAACAGTCCGGCTTGGACCGCTTCCACTGGTAACCACGTTGGCATCAGGTATCAAGGCGGGATTGGAGGACGTCTTGGTCAGGGTCAGGGTGTCTCCTTCGGCATCACCAACAGTGAAGGAAACCGGCCCTGCAGACATATTTGAATATGTGATTTGATTTGGGATTGCAGAAATCGTGGGTGCGCCCACGGTCAGGCGGAATGATGTGGAAGTTATATTAACACCGTCACTAACGAAAATGGTGATGAGGGAAGATCCTTGCAGTCCTGTGGCCGGCGTAATGGTCACCGTGCGGCTTGCTCCGCTTCCGCCAAATACAATGTTATTGGTTGGCACCAGCGTCGGATTAGATGAACCTTTTGTCAGAGTCAAGCCGGCTGCGCCACCGTCATCCCCAACGATGATGCTAATAGGGCCAATCTGCATACTGGCCGGGGTGTTTTGGTCTGTAATCCCATTAATCGTCGGGGAAGTGTTTGCGCCAGCCACGTCGCTGAACGAGGTGCCAACTTTGAAATCGTCAATACGCATTATTCCACCACCGGAAGCCTGACGAAAACTGTAGGCGGAAATGTTCAAGGGGCCATTGGTCGGATTTCCATTGTCGGTATAAGGAACAGGGTCAGTTGCTGTGATACTTGGATCAGACACGGCAGTTGGATTCACCCAAAGAGTGGAAACGCCGGTAGCCAGCACATATCTGGTAACGATTACATTGGTAGCGCCCATGGTTAACGCCGATGTCCATTGAGCTTGTGAGCTTGTTAGGATGTTGGTCGTATTTACAATGCCAACAGAGAAAGTGCCTGCTACGTTAGTTGCACCAGATGGAATATTGGTACAACTTACCCAAACCCTGGCCCGGAAACCGCTAGGGGTCCCGAAAGAATTGGTTCCAGTAAAATGAGCAATATAAGTGCCGAGGATTGTCGGATAATTAGTTCCTATCATTTTAAAACTTGAAAACAACTCGGTCGTCGCGCCATTCGTGGCATAGATGGATGGAAACCGAAGATAAATGTCTTCCGTGCGAGAAGTTCCCCCCGCCACCTCAAGCTGTGGATTTGACGGGTAGTTGGTCACCCACATTGTCCCGGCAGTGCCGCTATTTGGTAACCATACCGATTGGGCGACAATACCGCCATTGGTATAAGAGTTAAAATCATCACTAACAACCAAATTGGCTTTTGTGGTTGAGGCAGCGGCCAACAGGCCGATGAGCATTAAGGCTATTTTTTTCATAAGTTTTGCCGGGTTTTGATTTGCTTTTTTGATTTTGGAAATTTTTTAGTTTGGCGTTGAGGGAGTGGGATACCAATAGACCAATCGTCCCACGCTCCATTCTTTGGCTGAATCATTTGCATCGTTTTGATCCCGATGAAAATCTTCATACTTGACAGCGCTCGCACTTCCGTCAGCCATGGCAAAATTGCTGAGCTTATTGTTACTGTGACGTGCAACGGCATAATAACCCGTGACTCCGGACTGGGCCGCGGCTGATGCCGTTTTCGGATCATTTTCTGCAACCAGAATTGTGTCCGAAGGCATCTTAATGCTTGCGAATTTTGTATTGCTTATTTTCAAGGAATCTCGGGTGCTTTTGTTAATACAAATGCGGCTGTTTTCCCCATACATAAAAAACGCTTTTGAGAATTTTGGCGGGTTGGAATATCCATCAGTAGGGTCAGGCTCAGGACATGAAGGGCAGGAAAAAATCGATTGGCTTGACGGCACGGGAGAATTGCTGCCCTTATAAAGGACAACCAATGTTGGTAAACCAATCGTAGGAGGAACTGAATTATACCAGGCAGCCGTCAAATTATCGCTGCTGACCATATCAGAAATGGGCACGCCTGGGGCTGCGTTCCCCTCTTCAGGAACCTCATCATTATATTCTTCGCCATACATTTTGTAGGCCAGCGCCCATTGTTTCATATTGCTGCGGCACACAATGGTTTGCGCCTTTTGCTTGGCCTTGGCCAGTGGCGGCAGAAGCAGCGCGGCCAGGATCGCGATGATGGCAATGACCACCAGCAGTTCGATCAAGGTGAAAGCGCGCCGGGTTTGCCGGAAATAAAAACCCGCGAAGATGCTTTTGCGAACCGTTTTGCTGTTTTCAAACATAGACTTGCTCATGCTGCCGCCAAGATCAGGATGATCTTACGTCTTGCACGCGAACCGGTCAGGGTTGACGACGAAAGGCATTTTCTCAGGAAATGCTGTCATTGGCAAGAACATCTTGGAGAAAAGTTGTTCACACTTTCACACAATTTTCACAAAACCGCAACCCGTTCGACACACAACTCGTGTTTAAAGAAACCAAAGCACGTTTGTCGCCGGCGCAAAACAAAAAACACGGCCGGGATCCGCTCATCGTTTTCGTCGCGGCCCGCGTGCCGCCGATTTTGTCGCCGCGCGCCGGCTGGGAAAAAGCCGGGGGCGAAGTTGCGCGCCAGCAGCTCAAAATTGACGGAGGCAAACTCGCGCCGCACGCGCCAACGTCGCAATACCAGCACAACCGCACCGGCGAGGACAACGCGGACGCGCACCTGAAACGCCAGATCATGGGGCGCGAAGTGGTGGTGGCCATCATGAAGGGCAAATTAGATCTCGGCCCGTGGGAACAGATTTTCTACGGTGAATTCGACGGCCGCCGCCGCAAGCGCGTGCTGGTGAAAATCATCGGTGAATAATCCCATGTCCGCTGAAAATTTGATTAGCCCGGACCGGGTCATGGACGTCCGGGAAATCCCATGTTCCATCAAGCACGGATTGATCCTGCGCACCTGCGTGGAACTGCCGATGGGATGCCATTTTATTTTGCTGAACGGTCGCGACCCGGTGCCTTTGCGCGACCAGATTTCCGTTTCCTGGCCGGGAGTCTTCGCCTGGGAGTATCTGGTTCAAAAGACGGATGAAGTCCGGGTCAAGATCACCAAGCTGAAAGCCGTGAAGCCGCAGCGATGAACGCCGGGGTATCATTGGGTAACCTGATAAAATCGCTGTGTTTGCCCGGACGGCTCGCTAAATGAAGCTGAGTTGCCGGAAGCGGTAATATTGGTCAGATCGTTCCACTTCGAGTCACCGAGCTGCTGTTTCCATTGAACGCGATAGGTTTGGCCGGAAACAGCGTTCCATGAAAAACCGACATTGCCATTGGTGCAAATGACGGAGTCCAATCGGATGGCGAAGAGGGTGTTGAGCAGATCAGCCAGGCGGTGGCCCCCCAAAGCCATGCGTTGTCCGGTGGTGGTTTGGGCGGTATTGGTGTAACTGGTTGAGGGAGTGGAGTTCAAACTGATTCCGACGTAAGATACCGTCTTGGCAACTCCCTGACCTTCCCGGGCCCAGTCCATCGGGTTGGGAATCGTGCCAACATTTCGGGTGTAGGGGTAAACGGCTTCGATGGCCGCGACCTTGTTGCTCAGAGTGGTCTGACTGGAAGAACTAAGTGGGCGCGGCAAATTGTCGAGAAGATAACCGCCGCCGTCGTCCCATAGGGAATGGAGGTTGCTCCAGGTACCTTTGAGGTAGAAACCGTTGCCGCCGCCATCGCCGTTTGGCTGTGATGAAAAGAAGGCGTCGGAGGTGTGCAGGGGCTGCTGGATGTCGGCGACGAAATGAATCAGGTAACGCAAACTAACGGCTTGGTTGCTTTGAGACGCGCTGCTGCTTTGCAACGTGGAGATGGACAGGTTGATGGCCTGAACGACGTCAAATGAGGCAGGAACAAAGCCGTTGGTCGGAGTGCCATCCAGGCTGAAGGGCAAATCAATGTAGTGCCAGATGCTTGAGCCCAATTGACTCTTGTAATCGTCTGCCCAGCAGGCTGCGGTCACGAAGTTGCTGCTGCTGCTGCCGCCGGGTGTCACGGGCGCCGCAATGAGGGCGTCACATCTGGCTTTTACGGCGGAGTCCAGGTGATTGTAGGCGATTCGCGCCACGACCATGTGCCCTTCGGCATCCCAAGCCAATACAGGCTGCACGAGGCACAAACAGGCACACAGGCTGATCAAAAATTTAACTACATTCATCTTTGGAGGGAATTGGTTTAGATGCTGCAAAATCGGTCACCCATCACCATGATAATCCTATAAAACGCAGTTCAATCACGGATGGACCAAGATACCAGACATTTTAAAAAAACGGTTCACCCGGAGGGTGAGTAAAACGTGCCGTATAAATTCCGTGTTTATCCGTGTGCATCCGTGGTTTATAATTTCTTCGTTCCTTTCCAACTGCAGAATTTAGGTTGAAATAAAAACGCCGCCACGGTTGGCTCATGGCGGCGTGTGTGAAAATGGACAACAATTATTTCTGGCGGCGGAACTTCAGCAGCAACGCCAGCCCGCCCAAGGCGGACAACGCCAGTATGGACGGCTCAGGAACGGAGATGATTGCAATCGGAGTAAATTCCGCAGTCGAAGTGCTGCCGCTGGTGAAAACGGAATCAAAACCAATTATGTCAACTAACCCCGTTGGAACCGCCGCGCCACCCAGTGCGGCGGCTGAAGAATAGGATGTGACCCAGTCATAAAGCACCATGTTGTTGGCGCTGCCGTCAGTGACCGTATAACTCACATTGCCACCGGCGTAAGTGGGGAAAATGGACGAGAATGTGCCTCCACCTGAAATCGTGACATTATCCAATTCTATCAAGTGACCGGCAATACCTTGAGGAAGCGTAGCCACGTTGAGCTGCGGAATCGTGAAGACACTGGGCGATGGAACCGAACCTACACCTGTCTGAAAAATGTTAGCAGCGTTAGTAGAGGTCTGAAACATGTTCATTTCCGGGATCTGGTGAAATGGAGAAAACTGCCCTTGAGCATAAATCGTATCGCCTACTTGCGGCGCGTAACCATAGGTAGTCTCGTTAATGCTAAAAATGTCCAGCGACCCGGTCGAATCTTGAGCTAGTAATGAGGTGCTCGTGTATGTGTGTGTGCCCGACACCGCACCCTGCCGGGACAGAATGGCGGTGACGACGGGATATGCTCCCGAAGCATTGTCATACGTTGCAAAAGTGTAAATGGGATCGGTAAATATTTGGGCTGCGGTGGAGGCCAAGGCGTTTGAGGCGAACAAAACGACTGCGGACGCGATGATACCTGTCAATAAATAATTTTTTTTCATAAGTTTTTTCGTAAGAATTGGTTTTAACAACTGACTTTGTTTTTCTAATTTTTCTTCTGCGTGGCTATTTATGACTAAAACTCCGGACGAAGTCAAGGTTTTTTTGCTTATTTACGTTACGATAACGTTACGAAATCGGGCAAACAAATTAACCTGCCCGATTCCGATTACGACAGCATGTTTTTTTGCGTTTTAACGTGTTAAATCAAGCACAAATTGTTATGCTTTTCCCGTTTTACTTCGGGGGGGGCCCAAACCGTTCTAATTGGATTGGGCCAGAAACGCCCTGATTCAAACGGCACGGGCAGCGTGAGGGTAAAAGTGCGTAGATAATCAACACTGCGAGTTAAATTCGCATTTTCCACCGCACATATGCCGGCGGGGGTTTTCTCCCGGCGCCAGGCTGTTCAACAGGTCTACAGAGATCGCGGCAAATGATTTGGAGGCGTGGCGTTAAAAAGGGCGGCCATCGCTGGCCGTCCCGGGGAAATTCTCCCGTTCATTTGTCTCGGTTGGGATCCCAATATATGTCGCCATTCATTCCTTCAACGTTCCCGCTAGAACCGTTGGTAACATAATTCTGTTTGAAATAGGCGGCATGGCCGTCCAAAAAGCAAATAATTCCACCCTTGCCGTGACGCTGTGGAAAATAATCAAAACGAGCCGCCGGATAGGTGCCGCTGTTACGTCCGCCCTCCAATGTCGGGCTGAAGGTGGCATCAAACATAAAAACCTGGGCGGAAGGGTTCCGGATGCTGGCCGCCTTAACCATATTTGGCCACCAAGGCGCAAAGCCTATCACGCCTTTGGCTCTACTGCTGTTGAGTTTAAGGTCTATATCCATTACATAACAGAAAATGCCATAAGTTCCACCGGCAAGAAATCCGGAAGCTAAATCACTATTGGCAAATTGTGCCGCCGGACAAATCCACATTCTCCCTTTATCGTTGCCTGGAAACGGGAATTTTGCCTGAACATTCGCTCCCGGCAATCCATAGTAATAGGACAACGGTTGATCGGCGATCAGCGGTGGCAGAACATTAAACCATGCAACCGGATCAACCGGTGAAGCGGGTGTAGGAGTCATCTGCCCCCCATAGCCGTTATCTGGGGCATATTGGCCGTAACCCGAACTGGTTGGCATCATGGTTCCGTCACAAGGAATATAGTCGCTGCTGTCACCGCAATAAACTTGTTGTGCTATTCCCCACTGATGAAGATTGGAAATGCAGCTTGTTGTTTGTGCTTTTTGCCTCGCTGCCGCCAGCGCCGGCAACAAAATCGCCGCCAGAATGGCGATGATGGCGATGACCACCAGCAGTTCGATCANNGCCAGAATGGCGATGATGGCAATGACCACGAGCAATTCAATCAGGGTAAAGGCCTTGAGTGCAGGCTTGGCGAATCTGGCCGTATTCATAACGTGTGCTCGATTAAATCCGCTCGGACTATCTTTTTAATCTCTTAAGCCGGGTGTTTTTATCGCATATAAAATCAAGGATTGCAAACAATTTTCGAGATTTTCTTCGTTACGATTTAATGACCGTTTCCGGGTCTTTGCCTTTGCCATTGAAAAAACGCCAGCCCTCCGCATCATGCCGACACCATGCGGATGCGCGATCCACAATTTCACAACCGATGTCTCATTTATGCCGGGCTGGCTTTGGTCACATTGGCCGTGTATCTGCCAACCCGCCACTATGGTTTTGTAGAATATGATGACCAGCAATATGTGACGGATAACCCGCGCGTGCAGGCCGGTTTAACGTGGAGCGGCCTGATTTGGGCTTTCGGGTTTCATGCGGGCAACTGGCATCCGCTGGCCTGGCTGTCGCACATGCTGGATTGCCAGCTCTACGGGGCGAATGCCGGCGGCCATCATCTGACAAGCGTTTTGTTGCACGTTGCCAGCGCGCTGCTTTTATTTTCAGTTTTGAATCGGATGACGGGCGCCATGTGGCGCAGTGCGGCGGTGGCGGCGCTGTTCGCGTGGCATCCGCTGCACGTCGAGTCCGTGGCCTGGGTGGCCGAAAGAAAGGACGTGCTCTGCGCCTTTTTCTGGATGCTCACGCTGTTGCTCTACGTCCGTCATGCCGCCCAACCTTCCATCGCCCGTTATCTTTTCACGCTCGGATCATTTGTCCTCTGCCTGATGGCAAAACCGATGGGAGTGACTTTGCCATTCGTGTTGTTGCTGCTGGATTACTGGCCGCTGAATCGGGTTTTGGAATTTGCCAGTGGCCTGCCGGAAAAGATTCCGCTTCGTTTCGCGCAGAAATCGTGGCGGCAACTGGCCTTGGAGAAAGTTCCATTTCTGGTTTTGAGCGCCATTGCTTGTGTGCTGACACTGTGTGCGCAGGAACTCGCCATCGTCTCCACCACCGGGCTGCCAGTTTCGCAGCGCATCACCCACGCTTTGGCCGCTTACAATCATTATTTGGGTGCGATGTTCATCCCCCGGCATCTAGCGGTCTATTATCCATATCAAATCAAAATTCCGTCAGCGGCCATCATTTGCGCTGTCATCGTGATGGGGTTGATAACCGTGCTGGCGATAAAAAATATCCGTCAGCGGCCATACATTCTGATGGGCTGGTTGTGGTATCTTGGCACGCTCGTGCCGGTCATCGGGCTGGTGCAGGTGGGCGACCAGGCCTGGGCCGACCGCTACACGTATCTTCCTTTGATTGGTTTGTTCGTGCCGCTGGTCTGGCTGGCATTTGACACCATCAAAAGCCCGATTGTTTTACGGAGCCTGGCCGGGACTGTGGGAGTGGCATTGATAGCGACGACCATGGTTCAAATCGGTCAATGGAAAGACACCCGCACGCTGTTCGAACACGCCGACCGGGTGACGCCGAAGAACTACATGGCCATCACCATTCTGGGCAGCCTGCTCGCCAAGGAACATAAATATGATGAGGCGATGGCGTATTATCAGACGGCCTTGCGTTACCAGCCGGCTTTTCCCGAAGCCCATTTTTTTATGGGGGACGCGCTGGATGAGCAGGGCAAACTGGATGAAGCCATCGGCGAGTATCAAAAAGCGCTTTGGTTTAAACCCACGCAGGAGCAGACGCACATCTTCATGGGCATCGCGCTGGCCAAGCAGAAAAAATATGACGAGGCGATGGCTCATTACAACGCCGCGCTGAAACTCAATCCCGATTCCGCCGTCGCCCAAAACAACCTCGCCCGGATTCTCCACACGTTAGGCCGGTTTGACGAGGCCATTGAGCATTACAACGACGCCTTGGAAACAGACCCCAAACTGGCGCTGGCCCACAACAATCTCGGAATTTTATTGATCCAAAAAGGCAATCTTACGGAAGGTGCTGTCCAACTCCGAGAGGCCATGCGGTTGAACCCGACAAACCCGGAGACGCAGTTAAATCTGGCCTTTGCATTGAATCAACAACAACAGTGGCCTGAAGCGGCGGAACGGTTTTCCAAAATTGTGCGCGGTGATTTGCCCGATCCGAAAGCGCACTATGAGTTCGCCGTGGCGCTCGCCCATTTGAAAAGGACGCGTGAGGCCATGAGTCAATACGCCAGCGCCCTCCTGATACAACCTGATTTTCCCGACGCCCTCGATGGCCTCGCCTGGATTTTGAGCACCGACGCCAATCCGGATTTTCGCAACGGGACCGAAGCGGTTAAGATGTCCGAAAGAGCCTGCGAATTGACCGGCAGGCAAGACCCGGTGAAATTAAAAACCCTCGCCGCCGCTTATGCCGAAACCGGCAGGTTTGGAGAGGCCACAAACACTTTGCGGACCGCGAGAGACCTGGCGGCCAAAGCCAATCGTCAGGAACTGGTCAACGAGTGTTCGCTCATGCTGGAACATTTCGAACGATCCGAGAACTGGCGTGGTTTGTAATTACTCGCTTCGCCCAGCCGAAATTAGTTTAATCAACCGTAACAGTATTCCCGGCAAAATCGGAAACGAACCGATTCAATTAGTCTTCCAGAAAAACAAAAAGGGCGGCCATTGCTGGCCGCCCTTGAATTTTCCGTCAAACTATTACGGATGATACAGCCGGAAGAACATCGTCGCACCAGACGTGGTATTAGTGGTGAAACCGCTATTGGCACCAGAGATGGTTGTGTAAGGCCCGACCACGTTGGTTGACGACTGCAAAAGGAACGAGGCGTCGCTCCAGGTGAAGGTAAGGATTCCTCCCGAATACCCCAGGTTCAGCGGAATTGGCGAGAGTGTTGCAGTAGTCACAATATCGGCGAAACGGGTGACGGCAACGCTGAAGTTCGTGTTCATGCCATACATCGCTCCAGAGACGCTATAGGCGTAACTGGGCAGGGTCTTGCCCGCCGTGTCCAAGTCCAAGTCGAAGAATTCAAGATTGAATGATTGTCCGCTCGAATTGGTGACGGTAACTATTTCGTTGGCGGTGGTTGAAATGGTCGTTCCGGCGCTGGCGCCAAAGTGAACATCGGTAAGTTTCACCAGCGAACCGGCGATGTTGGTATTCACAAAGTTGAGGCCGTCGGCGCTGATGACATTAAATGGAATGCTTATCGGCGTTGGCAACGCGTTAGTGTTGCCGGTGTCAGTGTAAGAGGTATAAGGGTATAACGTATCAGCGGAGTCAGCATAAAGCTCAAGTCCGCTGGCGTAGCCGGAAAGCACACCGATGAAGGTGACGACAGCGCCCTGCGCGGGACGGAAAGTCGAGCCACCCGTGGCGAAGATGTTGATGCCCCCCGTGCCATCCTGCAAATAGTAGGAAGCCGTGTTGCCGGTAGTCAGGTTGGTAAAGGTGGTTACAGTGCCGGTAATTTGATAAGGTATGGTCGGAGGGCTGTTCGTAGGCAGATATCCATTGAGCGGATCCACCAGCGAGCGCAGGTAGGCAATCGTAACCACCGGTGGATTGAGAACCGTAAGCACGGCATTGGTGCTGACGATGCCATTGGCGACGACATCATTGGTCACGGCCACCTTATAATTAGCCGAGAAGTTGGTCTGCACATTATCAAGTTCTAAAGTAGAAGAGTCGGCAGTCGGTTGCGATACGCCGGCAGTAACGACAATATTGTTGGAATACCACGTAAAGGTGACGTTGCCGGGACTGATGACCGTAGTCGAGAATATAACCGTTAGCCCACTATAGGTAATCTGGCTTGCTGGTTGCATGGTAAACGAGGGCGGAACCGGCGCCGAACTGATGAGGACCTTGGCGACGGAACTGGTGACGGACAGCCCCCAAGGAGTGGTGGCAATCAAAGTATAATAGCCGCTGTCCCCGGTTTGAGCGTTGTAGATATTAAGGATATTGGCATTAATGCCCGAAAACTCGCCGCCCGAAACGTTGACCGGATTTGAATTATTGGCCGCAGCGGATACTTGCCACTGGTAAGTCATGTTGCCCAAACCCTGGCCATTGGCCACGGCTGACAGGGAGACTGAAGATGCGACATAGTTTGTAAGCCCGACCGGTTGATAAGCAATCGTCGGTGGCACGGCATTGGTAGTCCAGACATTGGTTGCCGCCTCGGCAAAGGTGGTGGCCAGGGCGAGGTTGGTGATTTGAAAAAAGGCGTTGCCGAAGCTGGCAGCCTGACGAAAAGAGAAGGCATTTATAATGTTAGTGACGCCTGTGACGGGCGAATTGAAATCGCGCGAAGCTATGAAAGAAGGATCGGATGAACTGATTGGATTGACACACAGAGTCACGTCTTTGTTATTCGGATCCAGTTCAGCCACCACCTGATAAGGAGTGTTGAGCGCAAGATCCACCCCATACTCGGCGTTTATTAAGGGGGTGAACTGGCTAACACCCAAACGCCAGGTGTTTGGGAGAACCGTCCCATTCGTCACGGCATAAATGCGGCCTAAGTAACCGCCTCCGTTTGTGAACGTGCTGTAGAAACTGGCAAAGTAGTTTCCAGCTCCATTCGGCAGGTTGGTGCAGATCACCGTAAAACTGGCGTAGAGCACTTGCGGTGAGTTGGTGTATGGGCTGCCGGGTGCGGTAGCCAAAAGCCGGTTGCAATCGTTTACCCGGCTATCGGTTCCTCCCGTTGCCGAAACCTCCAGGCGATGATTATTCACATACATATCGTTGGGGGAGTCAGTGCCGCCACCGCCGCCTGTTGAATTTGTAACCCAGAGATTGGTGGATACATATTGAACGAATCCGTTGGCGTAATTGAAGCCATCATACCAAATCAAATCGGCGCGCGCGGACAGGGCTGCCAAAAATGAAAGGATGACAAAAGTTGTTATTTTTTTCATAGGTCGTTGTTGTTTGAATGTTTTCTCTGGCTGGCTGATTTTTTTGGGTTTCAGGCATAATTGCGTTTGCCGTTTGAATCTTACATTAAACGCGCCGGGCCTGCGTGACATTTTGGAAACAATTGAGCCACGTTTTGCCGCCCTCGCCGGGAATCAATGTCCGACAAAACTCTTCCACGAACCGCCCCGCTACATTTACGCTTCTTCTTCATGCTTCTGACAAAACCGAACCGCTTCCGTTTGCATTTCCACTCAGACTCACCATCCCCAGTTGGTAGAGATTTTTACACCATTTCTGGACGATAACAAGCATTTATTTCACCTAAAAGTTGTTCACATTTTTACACAATTCACAAAACCGTGACCCGTTCGACACGCAACTTGCGTTTAAGAGGATGAAAGCGCATTTCCCTGACGCAAAACGGAGAACTTCCAATAAAAAACACGGCCGGGACCCACTCATTGCCTTCGTCACCGGCCCGCGCGCCGCCGATTTTGTCGCCGCGCGCCAGCGGCTCCAAACCGGAGAAGGCAAATTCGCGCCGGACGCGGCTTTGAATGGACGCGCAAAAAACGGCTCGACAAAACGAGCCGCGCCATTATTATGATCATAAGTAATGATTTGTTACAGATTTAATTAAGCCGTGAAAAAATCCCGATTGTATTGGGGATTTCAAAAAAGGGGGGTTGTTTTGGGAATCATCCTTGCGATTATTTCGACGCACCCGGTGTCGGCGCAGGTTTTGATGGGCGGCGGAACGTATGCGCAAATTTTCGATTTGCCGGCGAACAGTGGCGCTGCGAACCCGCGGACTGACAATGTCACGCTGCCGGACACCCACAGCACGTTTTCAACTTCCTTCGCCCCCCGCCATGCACGCCTGCGGCCTCGATCCGTAATTTTATTGTGTGCAACAAACGACTTGAGTCAACGTTTGCCTGATTTTCCCTGTCTCGCCACCCGGCAGCAACCATTTCGCGTCAATCCTTCATTGAAAGGTCACACCATCGTTGTTTTTTGAAAGACCGCAGGAAATCCAACATTCTCTCCAATTGAATAATACCGTTTTTAAGTGCCCCGCACGAAATTTGTTTCTGGTCCTGATGGGCGCCTTGGCGCTGTTCGCCGCCGTCCCGCAGGCAAGAGCCGTCATTGACGCCACATTGCAGATGCAATTGGGCAACCCCAGCGGCGCCACCACCGACACGAACAATCATAATCATTACCTGATTCAGCGCACGGTCGAGGCCATTGATTACAGCGATACTCTGGGCGAACCCAACTGGGCGAGTTGGGACCTGACCGCCAGTGACGTTGGTTCGAGCGGACGTTCTCCTGATTTCATTACCGATACGAGCTTGCCATCGGATTTTTACGAAGTGAACACCACCGACTACAGTGGATCGGGCTATGACCGCGGTCACATGTGTCCCTCGGCTGACCGGACGGATAATGACACGGATAACGCGCTGGTCTTTTTGATGTCGAACATCATCCCGCAGGCGCCGAACAACAACGAGGGTGTTTGGGCCAATTTTGAAACCTATTGCCGCACCCTGGCGCAATCCGGCTACGAATTGCTGATCATTTGCGGACCGGGCGGTTTCAATGGTTCGCGCATCCAACCCAGCGGGACGGTGGCCATTCCCGCGTTTACATGGAAGATCGCCGTCGTGGTTCCACCGGGCGCCGGCACCGCGTTGAGCCGGATTACCACCTCCACCCGGGTGATCGCCCTGGAGATTCCCAACACCAACGGCGTGAGTGCCACCTGGCAGAACTACATTGCCTCGGCCAATCAGATTCAATTTGACACTGGTTTCACGTTCTTCACCGCCCTGCCGTCCGATGTCGCTGCGGCGCTGCTAAACAAGGTGGATGGCCAGACCAATCCCCCGCCCGTCATCACCGGTTTTTCGCCCACGAATGGTGCCACTGGGACCAACGTCGTGATCAGCGGCACGAACTTCAGTTCCGCTTCGTCCGTGACCTTTAATGGCGCAAGTGCAACCTTCAGCGTGGATTCGGTCGTGCAAATCACCGCCACCGTTCCCGGCAACGCCACCTCCGGCCAGCTCAGTGTCACGACACTCACGGGCACGGCCATCAGTGCCAACAGCTTTACCGTGACTGGTTCAGCTCCTGACCTGACCCTCACGGCCACACATGCCGCCAATTTCACCCAGGGCGACACCGGCGACATCTATACCATTGTGGTTACCAACATCGGCACCGCCGCTTCGACCGGCACTATTACGGTCACCGATGCGCTCCCGGCCGGCCTTACCGCCACGGCCATCAGTGGCACCGGATGGACGGCCAACCTTGGCACGCTTACCTGCACGCGTTCTGATGCACTGGTTTCCGGCGCAAGTTTTCCGCCCATCACCATCACGGTCAATGTCGCATCCAATGCCCCGGCCAGCGTGACCAATTTCACAGCGGTCTCCGACGGAGGCGATGTGGATCCGGCCGACAAGACGGTCAGTGACGTAACCACCATCAATGCCGGCGGCACTGGCGGTGGCATCACACTGGCCGGCTGGGATGTGAGCGGACTTTCCGGCGGCGCAAACAACTTTGGACCTTCACCGCTGGCGCCCACCATTAATGCGTCCAACCTCACCGTGGTCGGCCTAACCCGCGGATCGGGCATCGGCACCAACGGCACGGCGGCGGGGCGGGCCTGGGGCGGCAACACATTTACGAACACGAGTTCCGCCGCGGCCATCGCCGCCAACCGCTTCGTCACGTTCACTGTCACAGCCGGGGCCGGTTACACGTTGTCCTGCACCTCGATCAGCGAATTTGATTACCGGCACTCTGCCACCGGGCCTGCCAATGGGCTGCTGCAATACCAGATCGGGTCGGGACCGTTCACCGACATCGGCACCCTGTCCTATCCGGTCAGCACCAGTGCCGGGGGTTCGTTGAGTCCAATCAATCTCTCGGGCATTTCTAACCTGCAAAATGTCGGTGCCGGAACGAATGTCACGTTCCGCATCGTTAACTGGGGCGGCACCTCTTCCGCCGGAACCTGGTACGTTTTCGATGTGGCGAATTCCTCAGCGCTTGATTTTGCGTTACAAGGCACTGTTGCACCCGTCGCCATGCTCACGCCCATCGAATCCTGGCGACAGCAATGGTTCGGCACCACCAACAACACCGGCAATGCCGCCGACACTTACGCGGGCGCCAGCGACGGCATGCCAAACCTGCTCAAATACGCTCTGGGCCTGAACCCGCTCGTTGCCACCACCAATCCGGTGACGGGCGACATCAGCACCGGGTATCTGCGCCTGACTGTGCCGAGGAACCCGACCGCAACCGACGTCACCTTCCACGTCGAAGTAACCGCCAGCCTGACGGCCTCTTGGACGACCAACGGGACCACGGTGGATCAGAACACGCCGACCCTCTTGCAAGTCCACGACAACACACCGGTCAGTTCGTCTCCCTGCGGCTTCATCCGGTTACATGTCACCCGCCCATAGTCCTGCCTCCGGCTGGCTCTCTAAGTTGGTTCAAAAAGAAAGAGCCGGGGACACCGGCTCTTTCTTGTTTTTAAAGAATGGAAAATTAGCGTTTTCGCCGGAGGGCAACAAGACCGGCAAAACCACCCATGACGATAATTGCGACAGATGAAGGTTCTGGAACAGGAGCCGCTGAAGCCGCGTCACTGAAGAGGGTTGCCACAGTCAAGTTATCAAGAATCACCGAAGGAGCATTGGCAGCTGTCCCTTGGCGCAAATTGATCCCCGCAACCGTGGTTGACTCGGCGCCAGTGCCCACATAACCACTCGTCAAATAAGCGGTATTATTACCTTCCACCGAAGTGTCTGTTGGGTTGACATAAAGGGCGAAAGTATCATTCAACGCCCCATTAACACCGGTATAAGCGAGGACGACACGATATGAAGTGTTAAGGCTTAACACGGTCGAGCTATAATTAACCGTGCCTCCAGACGACCCATCGTAACCAAAAACAAAACCGGCACCCGAGGACTTGGCAAAAAGACGTTCCGGGAAAATGGTCGAGCTGCCGACGGTGGGAGTCCAATGCAGGAAATAATCACCAGTGCTTTGGGCGGCAGTTAAATCCACAGTCGCTCCAATGTAGAAAGTCGAACCGTCCGTAATGGAAATTGGCGAAGTCAGGGGAGCATAAACATCCTGACCGGAGGTGCCCAAAACAACCGTGCCGTTATTAACTTGAACGGGCGTGGCCGCAGAAGCGCCGGTTTGACGCCAGGTTCCCTGTCCCAAGGCGTCTTGTGCGGTGCCCGCCAAGTTGCCGTTTACATAGCTGTTGAAATCATCATAGAAAACAACAGTCGCTTGAGAACCAAGAGGGGAAGCGGCCAAAAACAGACTTGGCAAAAAAACAAATAACAAACGTTTAACAGAATTTTTCATAAGGTTTACCTTTCTTCAGATTTTCTTCAATTTCTTCAGGTTTACATGGCCAGTATTAGCAAAGGTCGCCTTGTGTGTCAAGTAATTATTACCTAAAATTTACTCGACGGTCTCGATGCCCAGCGCTTCCAAGCCTTGCTTGAGCACGCGCGCGGTCAAGCCGCTGCCCGGCGTGGCCCAGTTTTGGATCTTTAGGCAAGTGATTGCTCGTGCAAACTCTCAACTCCCCGTCCTCCATAGCCCCGGCGACGGGGGATGGCGAAGGAGGATCAACCCCTTGTCGCGTCGTAGTGAAACGAAGACGGATCAATCTTCATTAATTGACGCTGATAAATCTTAGGCGCACACTCAACAGCATGCCTAGCGGGGAAAAACTCGCGGAATTTACCGCGTGGTGTCAGAAAAACATCACGGGCGACGAAAAGGGTCAGGCGCAAATCTTCCTCGACCGGCTCTTCCAAGCTTTTGGCCAGCCCGGTTCGCTCGACGTAGGCGGGCATCCTGAATTCCGCATCCGCAAAGCCGACGAAGACGGCGGCGGCACGGCATTCGCCGATTACGTTTGGAAACCCGTCGTGCTGATTGAAATGAAAAAGCGCGGTGAGAATCTCCAGAAACACTACCGCCAGGCTTTCGATTACTGGTCGCGCCTCGTTCCCAATCGCCCGCGCTACGTCGTGCTCTGCAACTTCGACGAGTTCCGTGTTTACGATTTCGACACCGACCTCGACACTCCTAAAGACACACTCGCGCTCACGGATTTGCCGGAGCGTTGGGGGCCGCTCGCGTTTCTCGCGCCCGGTTCGCCCAAGCCCACCTTTGAGAACGACCGCGAAGTTGTCACGCGGCAGGCCGCCGATTGTCTCGCCGACTGTTTCCGCAAACTCGTCAAACGCGGCGTGCCGCAACCGATGGCGCAGCATTTCATCCTGCAAATGCTCGTCGCCCTCTTCGCCGAAGACATTGATTTGCTGCCCAAGTATTTCGTCACGCAAATTCTGGAGGATTGCACCACGCCCGCCAGTTCCTATGACCTCATCGGCGACCTGTTTGAAGCCATGAACACCAATCCGCCCAAGACGGGCGGACGTTTCAAGGGCGTCAGTTATTTCAACGGCGGCTTGTTTGCCCAGCCCGCGCGGCTGGAAATTCAAGGCCTCGAACTTGTCTTGCTCCGCAAAGCCGCGTCCTACGACTGGTCGAAAGTTCAGCCCGAAGTTTTCGGCACCCTCTTTCAACACTCAATGGGCGACCAGGAACGCCACGCCTTCGGCGCGCAGTTCACCAGCCCGTCCGACATCATGAAGATCGTCGGCCCGACCATCGTCGAACCGTGGCGCGAACAGATTGAAGGCGCGCGGACCCTGAAGCGGCTGCGCGAACTCCTGCACCGTCTCCACCAGTTCCGCGTGCTCGATCCTGCGTGCGGCTGCGGCAACTTCCTCTACATCGCCTACCGCGAACTTAAACGACTCGAAGCCCGCATTTACGAGCGCATGGCCGGGTTTGCCAGCCAGGTCGAACCCGGCCAGATGCGCCTGAGCTTCCTGAGCGCGCAAAACTTCTACGGCCTGGACATCCTGCCCTTCGCCGTCGAAATCGCCAAAGTCACCATGATGATTGCGCGCAAGCTGGCGATTGACGAACTCCACATCACCGAACCGGTCTTGCCATTCGGCAATCTCGACAAAAACTTCATTGCTGCCGACGCGCTGCTCACGCCCGAAGGTTTGCCCGCGCAATGGCCCAAAGCTGACGTCATCATCGGCAACGCGCCGTTCCTTGATGCTCGGAAAATGACGATGGAATATGGCCGCGAATATGTTGGGAAACTGGAGAAGCAATATCCCGAAGTTCCAAGGCGTGCCGACTTATGCACATATTGGTTTCGCAAAGCCGCTGACCAATTGCCGTCTTGCACCGCCGCCGATCCCGTGGCGGGCCGCGCCGGACTCGTCGGCACGCAAAACATTCGCAACAACGAATCGCGCGAAGGTGGACTCGACCACGTCGCGAATACCGGAACGATTGTGGAGGCCGTGGAAAATCAGCCGTGGTCGGGCGAAGCCAACGTCAGCGTCTCCATCGCCAACTGGGTGAAAACGCAGGACGCCGCACTGCTGCCCAAGACGCGCAAACTCTGGTTCAAAGTCCAACAAGATGCCGCCACAAAGAAAATGCGTAAACGTGGCTCTGGCTCGGCTACCAAACAATATGGGTTGGATTTCAGGGAATGCGCCTCAATCAACTCGTCATTATCAGACCAAGTTGATGTTGCGCTCGCTGCTCGGTTGAAATGCTGCATCGATCCGAAAGTTGTATTCGAAGGCGTGCAAACTGGACACGATGGGTTTGTTATTAGTGCCGTAGAAGCAAAGCAGTTGTTGGATGCCGACCCCCAACACGAACCGTATATCAAGCCATTCATCAATGGCTCGGATCTTCTGTCGGGCCGTTACGCAACAGATCCCGAATTTGTCATCGACTTAAGTGAGTTGGATATGCTCCAAGCGTCCGCGCTCCCGCGCTTGCTCGCGATACCTCGCGAGCGAGTGCTCAAGGACTGGCAGAGTGATGCGGCGAACGAACAAGTAGAGCTTGGCCGCGACACAGGAGAACACCAGAACAGGTTGCAGGCATGGTGGGCGTTAAAGCGTCCACGAAATGATCTACAACAGGTGTTGAAGAGCTTACCGCGTTACATCGCCTGCTCTGCGGTCATGAAGCGAGCGACATTCGTTTTTCTCTCCAGTGCCTATTTGCCAACAAATGCCTTGAAGGTATTTGCCTTCGCCGACGATTACAGCTTTGGCGTCCTGCAATCGAGCGCGCATTGGCTTTGGTTTGTCACGAAGTGCTCCAAGCTGACCGAGCGGTTTCGCTACACGCCGGAATCCGTTTTCGACACGTTCCCGTGGCCGCAGACGGCAACGGTGAAGCAGATTGACGCCGTGGCAGCGGCAGCGCGCGAGTTGCGCCGCGTGCGCGCCGAAGCGTTGCCGAAAATGAAAGGCGGCTTGCGCGCCCTGTATCGCACCCTCGAATTGCCCGGCGCGAATCCGTTGCGCGACGCCCACACCGCGCTCGACACCGCCGTCCTCGCCGCCTACGGCTTCAATCCCAAACGCGATTTGCTCGCCCAACTCCTCGCCCTGAATCAAGACGTCGCCGCCAAGATTGAAAAAGGCTCACCCGTCACCGCCCCCGGCGTGCCGAAGAATTATCCCGACGCGAAAAAGTTGGTGACGGAAGATTGTATCAAGCCAGCGGAGGTCTGAATCAAACAATGGCTCTTCTAAAACTCATCTGATGAAAAAACAGCCTGAAGTCATTTCCGATTTAGATTGGAACTTCGATGGCGTGCCGGACAGCGAATTGGATGCTTGTTGCTATTGGGAGTATGCGCGCGAGTCGGCGTTTATCTGCGAATTACGCAAACGAAGCTGGGAACACTGGAAACCGCTTTATGTGAAAGGAAAGTGGTGGAATGAGCCAAAGGATAAACATCTCCACGCCGACTTGCAAAAAGTGCAAAGCATCGGTTATCCGGCAGAAGTTTTTTTGCGCGGTATCTCTTGCCCGCCGGATGGCGTGCTTTCCGATGCTCCATCGCTCAAGCCGGGAGAGATGTATCAGGTGACCGGCAGTTTTCCAAAACCGTGGCAGGCGCTCACGGCGTCAGAACGGCGTTACCGGTCGCAAATCGGCACCGATGTCGAACGGATTCCGCTTGTGCCCTTCAAGCGCGGGATTTCTCTGGATGCGCAGGACATCCGTGATTGGGCGAAAACGCAGGGAGCGAAAGCGGAAGCCGAACGGGAACAAGTCCGGCGTGAAAATCCAAAACTGAATGAGGAAACTTTGCTGCGGTTGGGTAAATTAAAATTTCCAGAGATTAAGCCGTCGGTGTATTGGGCGGGAGGCAGGGAAGTGACAGTCATTGCGATTGACTGGGGATCGTTCACTAACGATGAAATTGTGAATTATTTTCGGCGGTGGGCGAAGGTGAACCGTCCGCAGCAATATACAGTTCCAAGCCGAAAGGGTCACAAACCGGGTGACTGGCGTGCGAATCTCACGCGATTGGCCGTGATGCGATTGCTGTCGCAGTTCTCGGCATTGCAGATTGTCAGGCAAGACAGCTTCCCGGCGATTTGGGAAACGAAACAGTTTTCCGGTCGTAAGTGGGGCGATTTTACCAAATGGCGCGATGCCCGGCGCGATGCCGGAAAACTTTTTCGCAAACTGTTCCCATTCCTGCCCGCAGACGAGAAGCCGCTTTCGTGGGGACGGCAAGCACCCGGCAAATAACGCGGCATTTCCCGGCTACCCGGTAAATACCACGGTGTTTCCGAGTCTTACGCTGATTCCTTTGCCGTGTTTCAATGGGCGGCAAGATGACAGCAGTTCAATCATCCGATTTGCGAGCCGTTGATTATGATTGGAGCGGCACGCTCACAATCGCATTCCACAGCGGCAGCGTTTATGAATACTTCAATGTGCCGCACTCGGAATATGCCGGCCTGATGAACACGAGTTCACACGGCGAGTATTTCCACACCCACATCAAAAACCGATATGACTACCAACGAATCGCCTGACGCCAAGCCTCCATCCAACCGGCGAATTGCCGAAACATTGTCCGTCCTGCGCGAGATAACGGCGGACGCGGCTGATTTGAAACGCGCCGTGGGTGGTTCCATCACCGATGTCGTGGCGGATTGGCTGGCTCCGCAATACCTGCTGGCGGCACGGGAAAAATTGTCCGGGACGGAAGGAGCCCGGCACTGGGAGATTTTGCGCGCGTTCGTGCAGGACTGGGCCATGTTGCGGCGGGGCGAACATTCGGCAGCCCGGCTGCAACTGGACCGTGAGGAACTCGACTGGCAGCGCGCGAACAACCAGACGCAAAAGGAGAAGGAATTCCGGGAATGGCTCAAACGGCCTGAAATTCGCGAAGAGTTTTTTCCGGAACGCACCGGTGGTATCAGACCGGAAACGTTGAAGAAGATTGAAGAGGAATTGCACCTCTTATGAACCGTCATCAAAAACAGCCGCATTTCAATGTTCGCAATCCCGCCTATCGTCAAGCGTTCCAACGGCTGGACGCGGCTTTGGAAGAAAATACGCCGTCAGACAATTATGAAAAAATCCGGTTGATGCGCCAGGCCATATTTGCCGATGTGGATGAACTGCGAAAATCCGGCAGAATCAAAATACCGCGATAAGCATCATGACTCGCAATGGAAAAATTGCCCGGTTGACGCGCGCGATTCGGGATGAATTGAACCGCCGGTTGCAGGACGGCGAACCGGGCGTCCGGCTGGTGGCCTGGCTTAACGGCTTGCCGGACACCCAGCGGGTGTTGGCCACCGACTTCGGCGGGCGCTCGATCAACGAACAAAACCTGTCCGAATGGAAAGCCGGCGGATACCGCGACTGGCTGGCGCGGCAGGAAACGCTGTCACAGGCGCGCGAACTGGCGGCGGACGCGAAGGAATTGACGGCAGCGACTGACGGCAGGTTGACGGATCATCTGGCCACTGTGCTGGCCGCCCGCTACGCCGTCGTGCTGGCGGGTTGGGATGGTGAAGTAACCGAGGAATTTCGCCGCAAACTGCGCGCATTACGCGGTCTGTGCCAGGACATTGTCGAATTGGGCCGGGGCAACCACAGCGGCGCCCGCCTGAACTTGGAGCGGGAACGGCTCGAACGGGAACGGGAAAAGACGGAGGAGGAAGTGGTGGAACATTTCAAGCGTTGGGTGAAAAACCCAGAGGTGCGTGATTGGATTCTCAAGGACTGGATTAGCCCGGAGGAACGCGAACGCCGGATCCGTGAAATCTTCGGACGAGCACCAAAAACGCCGGATGAAGCGGCAACTAACGGGACGGAGTCGAACCCGGTCAAACCGGATCAAACTGAATCAAACCAAATCAAACCAGTTCAAGCCGAATGAAAACGCATCTGTTCCTGCCGCCCGGGCCAAACTGCATCCGCGCCCAGGATCCCGCTTCCACACCCAGGCCAGAGCGGTGCTGGAAAATCGCCATGCAGCTGAAACGGCGTTCGACACGCAACTTGCGTTTAAGAGGGCAAAAGCGCATTTTCCCTGACGCAAAACGAAGAACTGCCAATGAAAAAATATAGCTGGATGTTGCTCCTGGCCTTCGCCGCCGGCCTGCGTGCCGCCGATGCGCCCAAAACCAATTCGCCCACCGCCGGCTCGCCGCGCCAAAGCGAAGTGACGGCGGGCACCAACGAGCCGCCGGCCGCGAAAGTTGAAACCGTGACGATTCCCGATGCCACACACAAGCCGGTCTTCACGACAAACGCCGTGGCCATCGCCGGCCGGCGCGTGACTTACGTTGCGGAAACCGGAATGTTGCCCATTCTCAAAACCGACGGCACTTCCCGCGCGTCGGTTTTTTACGTCGCTTACACGCGCACCGGCCAGACCAACCTGGCCGCGCGGCCCGTCACGTTTTGTTTCAATGGCGGGCCCGGCTCGTCGTCCGTGTGGCTGCATCTCGGCGCGCTCGGCCCGCGCCGCGTGAAAATGAACGAGGACGGCACCTTGCCGCCGCTGCCATTCGCTCTCGTGGACAACGAGTATTCCATTTTGGACGGCAGCGATCTGGTGTTCATTGATCCGGTCGCCACCGGTTTCAGCCGCCCGGGGAAAGACGAAAAGCCCGATCAATTTTTCGGTGATTCCGCCGATCTCGATTCCATCGGCGAATTCATCCGGCTCTGGACGACGCGGCACGAGCGCTGGCTCTCGCCGAAATATCTCTGCGGCGAAAGTTACGGCGTCTTTCGCGCGGCGGGGCTGGCCGACCACTTGCGCTCACGTTACGGGATGTATTTAAGCGGCCTGGTTTTGGTCTCCGGCGTTTTGGATTTTGGCACCATCATTGACCAGCCGGGCAACGATTTGCCGTTCCCGCTCTTTTTGCCCGCCTACACGGCGTCGGCGCAGTTCCACAAAAAATTGCCGCCCGAGTTGCAATCCGATTTGCCCAAAGCGCTCGCCGAAGCGCGCGGATTTGCCAAAGGCGAATACGCTTCCGCCTTGCAACAGGGCAAATCGCTGCCCGCCGACGAACGCCAAAAAGTCGTTGCCGAACTCGCGCGGCTCACCGGCCTTTCGCCGCAAGTCATCGAAGACAACCATCTGCGGGTTGACAGCGGCGTGTTCCGCAAGCAATTGCTGCACGATCAGGGTTTGATCCTCGGCGCTTACGACGCGCGCATCACCGGACGCGACGACGACCCCGCGTCGCCGCATCCCGACTTTGACCCGTCCCTCGCGGCGGCGTTCGGGCCGTTTTCCGCGGCGATGAACAGTTACGTGCGCGGAGAATTAAAATTTGAGGATGACTTGCCTTACGAAATCCTGGCCGGCGTGCAGCCGTGGAATTACGGCGTGCGCAACAACTATGCCAGCGCGGGGGACCGGCTGGCGTCCACGATGAATCAAAATCCATATATGCGAATACTCGTGCTGGGCGGGCGGCGCGACCTGGTCTGCCCGATTGACACGATGCGCTACGCGCTCGAACACATGCAACTCGACGCCGCCTACCGCAAGAACATCACTTACGCCGAGTTCGACGCCGGCCACATGATGTATGTCAACCTGCCCGACCTGCAGAAATTGCAGAGGGACCTGGAGGATTTTTTGAAGCCGTAAAATTCGGAGCGCGGGCAGCCTGCCCGCGTGTTTTTTTGGATTCAACGTGCGGACAGGCTGTCCGCGCTCCAATCATTCATGCACGCGGATCAACGTTTTGATGACACGATTGCCCGCGGCCATGGATTTGAACAACCCCGGCAACTGCGAGAGCGGACATTCGCCATCCACAAAATCCGCCGCGCGAATCGCGCCCGTTTCGATGAATTCCAACGCCCGCCGGATCGTGCGCGGCGTGTGATGGAAACTCGCGAGCAGAGTGAGGTTGGAATAATGGATGAGCGCCGTGTCGAGCGTGATGGTGGTGCCGGACGGGCAGCCGCCAAAAAAATTCACCGTGCCGCCCTTGCGCACCAGATGCACGGCGGCTTCCCAAACCACCGGCTGGCCAACGGCCTCGATCACCGCGTCGAAATGCGTCTTCGTTGCTTCGCGAACCTTGGCGACCAATCCGCTGCCGTCGCCGATGTCCACGATCCCGCTTTGCGGGACGCCGAGCCGTTGCGCGGCTTCCAGCCGTGGTGCGCGCCGGCCGGCGACGGTGACGTGGCAGCCGAGATTTTTGGCCAGCACGACAAACATCAAACCAATCGGCCCGGCGCCGATGACCAGCACGTTTTGTCCGGCGCGCAGTTGCGTGTCCTCGACGCCTTGCACGACGCAGGCGAGCGGTTCGACGAGCGCGGCGTCGCGGAAATCGGTTTCCGGCTTGAGGCGCAGGAGATTTTTTTGGACGAGCCGCGCGGGAACGGCGATGGATTCAGCGTAAGCGCCGTTGAGAAACAACAAGTCTTCGCAAAGATTTTCCTGACTGGCGCGGCAATGAAAACAGCCGCCGCACGGCGCGGAATTCGCGACGACCACGCGGTCGCCCAGCTTCCACCCCATCTCCGAACTTCCATCTCCCAACTCCGAGATGGCGCCGGCGAGTTCATGGCCGAAGACGGCGGGCGGCACGATCATTTTGGCATGATAACCGCGCTTGAAAACCTTGAGGTCCGTGCCGCAGGTAAGCGCGGCTTCGATGCGGATGCGGACTTCGCCCGGTTTGAGCGCGGGCGGCGCGATGTCCTCAATCTGAATGCGTTCTTTGCCTTGCAGGATGGCGGCTTTCACGCACACAGCTTATGCGCATGAAAGGACAAAGCGAAGCAGAGTTTTTAATGATGCAAAGCTAGTAAGCATTCCAGCTGGCGCGGATGACGCCCTTGGCTTGCGGTGTGAGCGGCGGCAGCCCGGCTTGCAGGACAAAATTCGTGTCGAAAGCCCAGTTGCGTTTAGGTGGATTGTAATAACCGCCGGGAGCCTTCCAATAATTTGTCGCATATTGGCTGGGAAACATGACCACAATGGAGCCGTTATACCATAGGGGGATAGCACTTGACCAATTCTCCAGCAAACGGAGAAAATTTTCCAGCCCACCGCTATACAGGCCATTGGTTGACCGGACAATCCCTTCAAGCATCGCGGCGTTGACGGTGGTAATGCCGGGCGTCGGGCCTCCGCTGGTGCAAATTGCCTTATTTGCAAAAGTGCTATTGGCATCAATCCAATTGTCGGACAGGATGGTGATGGAGTCGGCCATGAGCGCGGCCGGCCAGGTGTAGGTGGTGCTATTTTTGCCAAGCGACGAGCCGAGGCTGTTTGACGCGTTATAGTCGCCCCACACATACATTGGCATCGCCGTGGCGACGGTGAAGCCGTAGGGTGCTGTTTGCGACGGTAACATTCCTCCATTGACGACGCGCACGGCTGGGAGGGTCGTGCTGGTCAAATGAACGCCGTTATAAACATAAATGGAGTCAATCGGATGGGATTTGTGAGTGGACAGCTTGCATTGGGTGTTGTAGGAGATGCCGTTATTGGTGGCCGCACTGTTGGTGAGCCAAATGTTAAATTTCGCGATGTCAATCTGGACGGCTTGAACCGCTTTCGGAGGGCCGTTGCCAATATTCCAACCTTCGCGCCAGTCGTAGAAGAGAACATTCGTCACAAACGAATAGCCGGCATATATGATGTTGGTGACATTGTTGATGTTGGTGGACGTGCTTGAACGTACCCAGTTGGAGGTAAAGGGTAAGTGGGTGATCCTGTTCGTCATTATATAAAAATCATTCGTGATTTGGGTCAGATAGGAGGAGGAGTTGGCCCCGTCCTGATAATACAGAATCATGTTGGTGCCTCTGGGCGTGAGGAGGCCCCAATTGGTGCCGTTGGGAAAGTTGGTGAGGTAGAGATCGGCGGCGTTGGCGAGATAAATCTGGCCGTTGGTCGAAAAGGCCGCCGCCGTGTTCATGGCATAGTTGTTTGGCGGCAGGTTGATGATCGCTTCGACGGCAGCAGGATCATTGTTGGTGCCGATCGGCATGGTTATTCGATCGTTGCCGGAGGTCGGCTGGCCTCCAAGCACGTAAGTGGATTTGCCGGTGCCGGTATATTGGGGACCAGTGCAAAAAGGATCGTTAGCGGTATTTGTGGCTATTCCGACGGCGGAAACCGTATTCGAGAGGGTGAGGACCGTTGACCCCGTCCAAATGCCACCATTGGACCACACCGCGCCCAGGATGGTCATGGCAGAGCCGGGTTCAATTTCCAAATCCATATTATAGAATATGGCAAATTGAAAGAGGGGGATGGAGGCGAATTGAATTGACTCGCTGACGGTGGCCGGCACGGTGAAACGCTGGCCAATCGGCGTGGCGGTGGCGGTGATGGTGCAAGGCTGCACCAAACCATACAAATTCGTGTATTGCGAGCCCAGAGGCACCGTGTAGGTGCTCCATACACCGAGGTTGACGCTGATCTGGTTCGCCGCGCCGTTGGTGGCGCTATAGACATATTTGATGGGCCAGCTCGCCTGATCGTTTGTCTGACTGGGAACAAATGAGCTGCCGTAATAGGCCCCGTTGTTCGAGAGACTTTGGGCGACGTACTCGTAATTCATTTGGGAAAGGACTTTTTCGGTGGCGGCTTCCGCGGCGGCTTCGCTCATGTTGAACTGGTTGTTCCGCGTGGTCACGTAGGAACCGCTGGTGATCCAATACATGACGCTGGCAAAGACGACCAGACAGACACCCAAAAACAGCATGATGATGATCAATGCGTAACCCCGGCTGTTCCGCCGTATGGGTCTGGATAAAATTTGCATAAACCTCCTTTGTGCTTTCAGTTCCATGCGCGACGGAAGACCCGCGTGCGCAGTTGGTAATAATCATAAGCATTGAGACCGACCCCGCCGACAAAGGCGAGGGGATATTCCCATTGCGAAAATTGCATGGTCACCCTTACGAGCAAACGATTATCCAAACTTTGTTCGTTCGTCACAATATGGGTCTGCCAATCCTCCATATCGAAAACGATTTGGTTGGTAACATACTTGGCCAGCATTTTGGTGTAGGTGGTGACGCTGTTGGATACGTTAAATTGGATCAAGCGATTGGTCGTGGTGCTGGTGTCCAGATAGTAAATCGAGTACGAGGTCGTGTTCGTGGTGGGATAAATTATCAGCGCGTTGCCCTGCTGCGAGTTTGTCGTTCCAATGAGCGCGAAGGAAGAGTTGATAGGAGAGGAACAGTTCCCGACATAAACCATTTTCCCCTGCCGGATTTGGTCCCGGATTTGATTCAGCGCCTGGCGGCCACCGGCGGTGGCCACCAGCTTGGTTGCCGCCAGCGTATAAATGCGCAACCCGAAAATTTGAACGGCGACCATCACGCCGACGAAGATAAACAGGAAGACCCCAACCGTGATCACCATTTCCACCAGTGTGAACCCACGAACGTTTCTCCGACGCGCCCGGTTTTGGATGTTTTTGAAAAGTTTCATTGGAGTTGGTCGGGGGCGCGCAGGGTAACGATGGTATTGGTGAACAATTTACCGGTCAGCCGGAAGGTCCACACAACTCGCGAGACGATTCGCCTCAGCGGCGCGCCCGGCGTGACTGGAGGGCCTGAAACCTGCGTGACGTAGATGTAGTTCGTGACATTGATTGGGGCGCCAGTTGTCGGAATGTCCAGTGTGTCAACCTGATTGGTCCAATAACCCCAGGACCCGTCAGGCTGATTCGTCATTGGCAGCACGTCGGTGGTTCCCTGCCCGCTGCCTGTAGAGAACTCCTCTGCACACCACTGCGCCGAACGCATCTGCTCCATTCCCTGCGACGCATACGACATGGCCGCCAGCGACTGCGAACTCCATTCCGCTATCCGGTTGGCCTCCACATATCCGTAAAGCATCCCCGCAGTCACCATTCCGAAAATTAAGAATCCAATCATTACTTCCACCAACGTGAACGCATTGGCCGCAATCCTTTTGTCGGCTTGTTTAAAATGAACCACCATAATGGATTAATTTGAGTTTTCGGTAATGGCGTTTCTTGCGCACCAGATAATGGTTTTAAGCATGGCACGTGCCAGCATGAGGGGGAATGTCCTTATTTACAGCCCTTGCCCGTTGTGTCGCGTGTCCCTGCGCGCCGGTGCGCTGAAGACTGCCAACGCCACGCTAAATTAACTTTTGAAGCACCGTCTGCCGGACGGTTGCCCTTCGTCACTCCAACCCTCCCTGTCCTGAAATTTGACAATGGTCGCAGCGCGCCAGGTGCTTCAAGCAGAACCAAAAACTCCCAGGGTCAAGGCGCGGTTCGCCGGCTCGGCGGCGCCTTCACAAAAGTCGTTTCCCGCAAATAAATCGGCTCCAGCTTGTCGCCCGCGGCAAAATCGTTTCGGTTCAAGGCGAGTTGTCCCAACATCGCCGCGCGCGGGAAAACCATCCGGCCATTTGGAAACCATCGTGTCACCTCCGGCCCAATCAAGATTTCTTTCGCGCCGGCCCGTGATTCAACCTCCGCCCGCGTCAAAATCCGCAGCGGCTCGATTTCCCGCCAGCCGTCCGCCGAAATTTCGTACGCCGCCAGATAAAATTCATTCCGTTGCGCGTCAATCACCACGTTTACGCGGCCGGAAATTTTTTCCGCCTGCGCCTGCGCCGCCACACATTCCGCGCTGCTGATGCCGAGCAATTTCATCCCGCCATTGCGGGACGCCAGTTGCCAGCCTTGTGCCAGTGAAAGGGCGACGCGGATGCCGGTGTAGGAACCGGGGCCAAGACCAATGGCCAGCACTTCAATCTGTTCGCGCTCGATTTTGGCTTCGGCCAGAACTTTTTCAATCAGGCTGAAAGCCCGCGTGCTTTGACCGCCGGTTTCGATGGCTTCACAAATCACGCCTTCGGAGGGACGAGTTATACGAGTCCCCCTATTCCCGGGGACCGAAAAGGAATGGGACTCGCATGGCTCGTCTCTCCGACTTGAGGAAAGGACTGCCACGCTTCGTTGCGGTGAAGAAAATTCAAGCGCCAGAATCGTCATAAATAATTTTTCGTTCCGACTCGCCCAAGATCTCAATTTTTACAAAAATCATCCGGCGCGGTTTTTCTTCATTCACCATTTTCTCCGCCCATTCAATCACCGTCACGCCATCCGGTTGCAAGAATTCCTCCAGCCCGGCGGACACAATTTGCCCGCGCGTTTCGAGCCGGTACAAATCCAGATGAAACAGCCGCAGCCGCCCGCCGCCATATTCGTTCACCAGCGTGAACGTCGGCGAATGCACCCGCGCCGTGATGCCGAGTCCGCGCGCGATGCCCTTCACGAGCCGCGTTTTGCCCGCGCCCAAATCGCCGGACAAGCCGATGACCAGTCCGCGTTGCGCCGCGCGCCCCCAGCGCTCGCCGAGCGACCCGGTCTCCGCCGGACTATGCGAAATGAATGCAGCCATGAAACAATGAGCACAAAGATTATGTGCAATTGCAAAAAAACAAAATGACGAACCCCTCACCCATCCTGCGGACACCCTCTCCCCGCCAAACGGGGAGAGGGATGGGGCGAGGGGACTTTCAATTCAGGTAAAATGAACGTAGCCATGGGCGGTAAGCGGTTGGGCGCCGGTTTTGTCGCGAATCGTGATGCCTTCGTCCGCCGTGATTTTGCCGATGCAACTCAGGCGGAGTTTCGGAAATTGTTTTTTCCACGCGTCGAGCAATTTCACTGCGTCGGCGCCCGCCACCGTGAACAACAGTTCAAAATCTTCGCCCTCGGTCAGCGCCGCAGCAATTGCTGGTTTGTAGCCGCCGATGTCAATCGGCGGATTGTCCGCGCTTTGACCAGCGCGGCTACGAGCCCTTTCCTTCGCCGCGCGGGAAACCGGAATTGCGTCTTTCAACAATTCCGCGCCGACGCGGCTGGCTTTCAAAATGTGCCGCAAATCGCCCGCCAGCCCGTCGCTCAAATCAATCATGGCGTGAATGGAAAAGTTTTCCGCGAGCCAGCGCGCCTCGGCCAGACGCGGCTCAAATTCCAGATGTTTGCCCGCCGGCGAACCGCCGAGTTCACCCGTCACAAAAATGACATCGCCGGTTTTTGCGCCGGAACGCAGCACGGCTTTTCCGCGCGGCACAAAACCGAGCAGCGCAATGGAAATCAAAATGCGCTCCGGATTCGTCGTCGTTTCGCCGCCGACGATGGCCACGCCGAGTTTTTGTGCCAGTGCCCTCACGCCGTCGTAAATGGCTTCAACGAATTTCACATCGAACTTTTGCGGCAGCGCGATGGTCACGAGCGCGGCGGTGGGCGTGCCGGCCATCGCGGCGATGTCACTGAGGGCGCGGGCCAGGGCTTTGCGGCCGATTTTTTCCGGCGGCGTGTCTTTGGTAAAATGAACGCCTCCGACGATCGCATCCGTTTTGAACAGCAGCCATTTGTCCGGCAGGCCGAAATCGAGCACGGCGCAATCATCGCCCGCGCCGATCACGACGTTTGGGTTCGTCGGCAGCGATTTGGTCAGGCGGGCGATGAGTTCAAATTCGTTCATTTTGACGGCACTGAAAAATTTTGCGCGAAGAAAAGCAGGACGAGATTGGCTGCGTTGAACAGCGCGTGGGCGGTGATGGGCGCGAGCAGGTTGTCCGTCTTTTCGTAAAGCCACGTCAGCGCGAGTGCCAGCACAAACAGCGGCACAAACGTCGCGGCATCGTTATGGATCAACGCAAACGCAAAACTGACGCCGACCCACGCCAGTCGCGGCCAGCCGAGTTGTTTGACAAACGGATACAACATGCCCCGAAAAATAAATTCCTCGGCCACCGGCGCGAGCACGACGGCGAACGCGCCGAGATAAACCCGCATCCACCACGATTTCGTGTTTGCCAGCAGCGTTACGGCGAGTTGCTCTTCGGGCGGCCAGCCGGCCCGCGTCAGCGCATCCATCGAAAGGAATTGCAAACCCCACGCCACCGGCAGAATGGCGATGGCAAGCAACAGGGCCAGGAGCAGCGCGCGGGGCAATTGCGGCCCGTGAAAACCAAGTGCCTCGCGCCAGCCAACTTGATGTTGCCGCAAAAAAAATAAAATGAGCAGCCAGGCCACCCCCTGAAAACCCAGCGTGCCAAGCAGCACCGCGCCAAAACCGTCCGGCGGCTGGAACGCGGCGAACCCGGCTTTTTGCAGCAAATTGGCAATTATCACGGCGAGACAAAAGCAGAGAAGCTGCGCCCCGCAAAACTGGAGCACGGCTTCGCCTCGCCATGGTTTGGCGGATAACATGCGGAAAGTTTATCGCGGCGATGTGGCAGAGACGATGCAAATTTGAAGAGCGGGGAAAATCGGAGCGCGGCTGTGTCCCGCTGAGCGGGACTAGCCGCAGCAGCTTCACAAAACCAGCCTGCTGGAATACGCCTGATGCCGCAGAGCTTTCCCACAGGCTGCGGCTGGTGCTTTGCACACAGCCGCGCTCCCATCCGGCGTTCCACGCGGACGCGGCATCGTGCATTGGTGGCAGTGTCCGGTTGCGCCTGGCGTTGGCGGTTCAATATTTATCCTTTTGCCCGGGTTATACCCGCTTATTATCTTGATGAGTTGCATGAAGTCCGCCGTTCACCAGCACACCAACCGCCTTGCGCGCGAAAAATCGCCTTACCTGCTCCAGCACGCGCACAATCCCGTGGATTGGTTCGGCTGGGGCGATGAGGCGTTTGAAAAGGCGCGCGTTGAAAGCCGGCCAATCTTTCTCAGCATCGGCTATTCGACCTGCCACTGGTGTCACGTCATGGAGCGCGAATCGTTCGAGGACGAAAAGATCGCGGCGTTTTTGAACCCACACTTCGTCAGCATCAAAGTGGATCGCGAGGAGCGGCCCGACGTGGACAAGATTTACATGACCTTCGTGCAGGCCACGACCGGCTCCGGCGGCTGGCCGCTGAATGTTTTTCTCACGCCGGAACTGAAGCCGTTTTTCGGCGGCACCTATTTTCCGCCGGACAATCGCTCCGGTCGTCCGGGCTTTTTGCAATTACTCCGGCAAATTCACCAAGTCTGGCAAACCCGCCGGGGTGAAATTGCGGGTTCGGCGGACGAAATCCACGCGCGCCTTGAAGCCGCCTCCACGAATGCGAACGCGGGGGATTTGCTTCCGACCCATGAAGCGCTCAAAAACGCGGGCGATTCTTTCAAGCGGATGTTCGACCCGCGCCACGGCGGCTTCGGCGGCGCGCNNCGGCGCGCCGAAATTTCCGCAACCGGGCATGCCGTCGCTGCTGTTGCGCTGCGCGAGACGATTTCACGATGATGAAGCCGCGCGCATGGTGCTGCACACCTGCGACCGCATGGCCGCCGGTGGCATTCACGACCAGCTGGGCGGCGGGTTCGCGCGTTACTCGGTGGATGCCGAGTGGCTCGTGCCGCATTTCGAGAAGATGCTCTACGACAACGCGCAACTCGCGCAGCTTTACCTCGACGCCCATCTCGTTGCAGAAAATAAACGGAGTGATGGAGTGGTGGAGAAATGGAATGATGAAAAAACCAACACTCCAGCACTCCAGCACTCCAACACTCCTTTCGCGGACATCGCCCGCGACATTCTCAATTACGTCCTGCGCGACATGACGCATCCTGACGGCGGTTTTTACTCCGCCGAAGATGCCGACAGCGAAGGTCACGAGGGCAAGTTCTACTGCTGGACGCGAGCGGAATTGGAGAAATTGCTGGCACCGGATGAATTCAAAGCAGCCGTGCGCTACTTCGGCATCACTGAACCGGGCAATTTCACCGACCACAGTCATCCGCATCCGTTACCGAATCAAAATGTGTTAAGTGTCGTTGAACCACTTCCTGGTAGGGACGCGCTGCCGCGCGTCCCGGTCCCGCAAAGCGGGATCGGCCCTACCGATGTTGAACTGCTCGTCTCGGCGAAAAGGAAAATGTTCGACGCGCGGAGCCAGCGCGTCCGGCCGCATCTGGACGACAAAATCCTCGCGTCGTGGAACGGCCTGATGCTGGGCGCGATGGCCCGGGCTTATGCCGTCCTCGGCGATGAAAAGTATCGCGCGGCCGCGGAGAAGAACCTGGCGTTCATCCAGGAGAAACTCTGGGAAGCCGGTTCGGAGTCCCGCCTTCAGGCGGCTGGGCCGGCTAAAGCCGGAACTCCAAACAAAGAATCCGGCGGCACACTCTACCACCGCTGGCGCGATGGCGAACGCGACAGCGTTCAACTGCTCGAAGCCTACGCGTTTCTGCTTTCCGGGGTGATTGATTTGTACGAAGCCACGCTGGAGCCGGGGCATCTCGACTTTGCCATCGCACTGGCGGAGGCGATGGTGGCGAAGTTTTACGACGCGGAGAACGGCGGTTTCTGGCAAAGCGCCGGCGGCGCGAAAGATTTGATTTTGCGCGTGAAGGACGACTACGACGGCGCGGAGCCGTCGGGCAATTCCGTTGCCACGCTCGTGCTGCTGAAACTGGCCGCGATCACCGGGCGCGAGGATTTCAAGAAGCCTGCCGAGGCCACGCTGCGGTTGTTCGCACATCGCCTGCAGAATTTTCCGCAGGCCATGCCGTTCATGCTGCACGCGCTGGATTTCCAGCTCGAAGAACCCCGCCGCGTCGTCATCGCCGGGGATTCAACCTTCCCGAAAGCGCGCGAATTACTGCGCGCCGCACATTCGGTTTATCAGCCGAACAAGGTCGTGCTCGGCAACGCGGGCGCGGTTGAAGAATTCGCCCGGACGCTCCCCGCCAAGAACGGCCCGGTGGTTTATCTTTGCACTGGGAATTCCTGCCAGCCGCCGACGCAAGATGCGGCGAAGGTGAGAGAGATGTTGAAATAAATTGGCCTGGTCAGACTACACCGCGCTGTCTCCCCGTTCCTCGGTGCGGATGCGGTAGGTGTCGTCAATGGGCGAAACAAACACTTTGCCGTCGCCGATCTTGCCGGTCTTGGCCGCCTTGATGATGGCTTGAACGGCCGGTTGCACCAGCGCGTCCGGGAGCACAGTTTCGATTTTAATCTTTGGCAGGAAGTCCACGGTGTATTCGCTGCCGCGATAAATTTCCGTGTGGCCTTTCTGGCGCCCGAAGCCCTTTACTTCGGAGACGGTCATGCCCTGGATGCCGATTTCGTTCAGGGCCGCTTTGACTTCGTTCAGCTTGAACGGCTTGATGATGGCTTCGATCTTTTTCATAAGAAATTTTCTCCCGGTTATTCAGTATAAGCGCGTTCGCCGTGTTGTGTGAGGTCCAGGCCGGCATCTTCGTCTTCGACATCCACGCGCAGACCGACCAGCCGGTTGACGATCTGGAGCAGGATGAACGACGCGATGCCCGCAAAGGCCACCGTGAACAGCACGGCCTTGAGTTGATTGGCGAACTGGCCGGCACCGCCCGCCAGCGACACGGTGACGCCATTGGCTTGGAACGTGGACGCAATCGCCGGGTTCACCATCGTGTTGGCCAGAAAGCCGAGCATCAACATGCCGGTGATGCTGCCCACGGCATGAACGCCAAAAACGTCCAGTGAATCGTCATAACTGAACTTCGCTTTCAATTTCGTCACGGCCAGATAGCAAACCACGCCCGCCGCCAGTCCGATGCCAAACGCCGCCGGCACCGTGACGAATCCTGACGCCGGCGTGATGGTGGCCAGCCCGGCGACCATGCCCGATGCCGCGCCCAGCACGCTCGGCCGGCCTTTATGAAACCATTCCACCATCGCCCAGCTCAACGCCGCCGCCGCCGCCGAAAAATGCGTCGCGGCAAACGCACTGGTTGCGAGCGTGCCGGCGTTGAGCGCGCTGCCGGCGTTGAAACCGAACCAGCCGACCCACAACAATCCCGCCCCGATGAGACTCAGCACCACATTGTGGGGCAGCATCGGCTCGTGCGGGTAACCCGTGCGTTTGCCCAGCACGAGCGCACACACGAGTGCCGACACGCCGGAACTGATATGCACCACCGTCCCGCCCGCGAAATCCAGCACCGGCACCCGGCCGCCCAATGCCCAATTAAAATAACCGCCCTTGCCCCAAATCATGTGACACAGGGGAAAATACACGACCGTGATCCAGAGCAGCACGAACAGCACGTAAGCCTTGAACTTGATTCGTTCCGCCATCGCGCCGCTGATGAGCGCGGGCGTAATGATGGCAAACATCATTTGAAACAGCATGAACGACTGTTGCGGCACCGTGCCCGCGTAATCCGGATTCGGCGCGCCGCCCACGCCACGCAACATAAAATACGTGAGCGGATTTCCGACAAATCCATTGCCCGGCGCGAACGCCATGCTATAGCCGAACACCATCCAGAGCGTTGACACCAGCGCCATGAGAATCAGGCTGTGCATCATCGTGGCCAGGACGTTCTTGCTGCGCACCAGCCCGCCGTAAAACAAAATCAACCCCGGCGCCGTCATCATTAGCACCAGCGCGGAACTGACCAGCACCCACGCATTGTCGCCGGTGTTGACGGGTGGTGTCCTGGGCTGCTGGAGCGCTTCGATCCGGGTCACGCGCTGTTCCAGCGAAAGGCCGTTCTCGGCGGCATTCGATGGCGTCGCGCTGAATCCAATTAAAATGCAGGCGACCGGGAGGATGAGAAACAATTTGGCGGAATGACGAAGAAAATTCATGACGGCGGGGGAGATTATCTTTGCCCACGCAATGGAATCAAGCATAACCGTTTGCGTTTGGAGCTGGGAAGAAACGGCAGGATCAATTCAGACTGGCCGTTACCTTGCCCCCGAGAGCTGGTCCCAGCGTCCATTTCTGCACTGAAAAATCATTTCAAACATTATGTTCGCGTCGCTCGCCTCTGCCGCTTCGTGGCTGTTGCAACTGGCGCAAAGCGTGGCGCAGTGATTCAATCTCGCGTTCGTCGGCGAGCTTTTGCCGCTCGGCGTGTTCGACCAATTCCAAAACATCCTCCATTTGATTGAGCGCCTGTTTCAGCGATTCGACGACTTGCGTCACTTCGCTTACAGCCTGGCTGATGGCTGAACCGTCCGGCTTGGCGGCGCGCGGCGCGGGAACAGCGGGTTGAAATTTTTGCCTCGGCGGTGCGGGTCGTGCCGGGAGTTCGGGCGTGCTGACGGGGGGTGCGATTTGTGGCGCCGCTGATTCAGCCGGCACCAGTTGCTCCGTCATTGGAGCCGATGGCGCGGGGCGCCGCCGTCCGCGTCCGCCGCGATGTCCGCGCCGCCGTCCACCGCCCGGTTCCCGGGGGCGTGCGGGGCGATTCGCCTCGGATGATGGTTCCTCTGGGGACATTCCGATGCGAGCATGACGCGACGCCGGACAAAAGCAATGGCGAATTATTCCCAACCGCAATTTCCCCGGCGGTCTACGATTGCTTTTTCACGAACAATGCGAGCGATGCGGTGTAGCCGTGCAGAAAATTCTTTTCGCCAACGGGCCCAATTTCGCCGTTGCAGAAAAATCCCGAAAGTCCGAGCGGGCCGAGCCGTTCCTGCACGAGTTCGGCATCGTGGTTCGCGCGGCCAAACAAGTGCTTCCCGCGGCCGTTGCAACAGCAGAGGCAGCCGCCGTAAATCGTCGCGCCCCCAATTTGTTTTTTCGCGCGCGCGAGCAGTTCGTTCATGTCCTCGGTCGCCGCGCCGGCGTCGCGCCGCTGGAACTGCATGGTTTGCCCCGCGCGCGGCAACGTGCCGACGGCCAGCACACCGGACTGCGGGTCACCACCGATGAGGTTGCGCACCAGAAAATCGCCGCGATGGAAATCTTCGAGGTATTCGTTGACGACCAGGCCGATGAACAGGTTGCCCTGTGCCTTGCGCTGTTCCTCGGGCGGAAGTTTTTGAAAGGTTTCGGCGAGCACCGCGTAGGCGGGCCGGTTGCCGATGTGATGAATCAAATTTTTTTCCACGCGGGTGAGCGTCCATGTTTCACCGATGGGGGTGCAACCCTGTGAAATGACGCCGGTCAGTTGCACGTCGCCGCCGACCGAAATGGCCACGCCGCCGTCCTCAAACACGTCGCCGTTCAGATAAACCTGCGTTGTTTGTTGGTTGGGAATGCCGCTGGCCAGCCCGCCGAGCGCGGGCAGCGGCGCATAGGCCTCGTTCCACGAACGAATCCAGCTTTCCGCGTCGAGATGGAACGGGTCAATGAAAACGAGCCAGCCATTTGTGCGCGCCGGTTCGACGCCGGCCTCCAAGTGCCAGTAGCCGGGGCCGTTGGCCTCCTCGACCTGTTCCTGCGTGAAACGAAAATCTTTCAACTCCGCGCCGGGCAGCGAATAAAGCGCGAGCACCAGTCCGGTCGCGTCTTCAATTTCCTGCGTGCCGGCAATCAGTCCGGTGCTCGAACAGCCCGCGAGCAACGGAATCCGGGCGTGAACGCGCAAAATTTCCAGCGCCTGCTGGGCGAACGGGAAAAATTTCGGCGACATGAAAACGAGGCCGAGTGAAACCTGCGGGGCGAGGAGTTGTGCGCGCAAATCCTCCGCCCAATGCCGCAGGCCGGTTTCGTCGAAACCGCCCGGCCAGTGCGCCGCGATGGAAAATTCGTTGTTCACAATTCTACTTCAACCATGCCACAACTTTTTCGCCCGACCAAATTTCTTTGACCGGCTGGCGTTCGCGCGCGACGGCGGCGCGCCTGCCCTTCACCAAAATTTCAGCGGCCCGGGGCCGGGTGTTGTAATTCGACGCCTGGGTAAAACCGTACGCACCCGCGCTCAAGAGCGCGAGATAATCGCCCTCGCCGACTTTTGGCAACGGGCGGTCTTTGCAAAAAAAGTCACTGGATTCGCAAATCGGCCCGACAACATCGGAAGAAATTTGCACGCCATTTTTGCGGGTGAGCGGCACGATTTCGTGGTAGGCGTCGTAAAACGCCGGACGAATCAAGTCGTTCATCGCGGCGTCCACGATGACGAAATTTTTCCGGCCGGTTTTTTTCACAAATTCGACGCGCGTGATCAGAATGCCCGCGTTGCCGGCGATAAAGCGTCCCGGCTCAATGAGAATTTTCAAGCTGAGCGGTTGGAGCAGCGGGACAAGCCGCCCGGCGTATTTTTGCGGTGTCAAAATATTTTTCGCCGCGGAAGTTTTCCACCAGGCGGCCACGCCGCTGGCGAGCGCGGGTTGATAGACAATGCCGAGACCGCCGCCGACGCTGAAAAATTCCAACGGGTATTTTTCTTGCAACCGTTTCACCAGCGGCAGGACTTTGCGCACCGCTTGTTCAAACGGTGTCGCTTCAGTGATTTGCGAGCCGATGTGCATTTGCAGGCCACGCAGCCGCAGATGTTTCAGTTTGCGCGCGCGGGCATAAACGCCTTCGACCTGTTCGAATTGAATGCCAAATTTGTTTTCATAAGTGCCGGTTGTGATTTTCGCGTGCGTGTAGGCGTCCACGCCCGGGTTCACGCGCACGGCGATGGGCGCGATTTTTTTCAGCCGCGCGGCAACGCGGTTGATGCGCTGCAATTCCGGTTCGCTCTCGGCATTGAAGGAATAAATTCCCTGCCGCAAGGCAAATTCAATTTCGTCTTCCGTTTTGCCGACGCCGGCGAAGACGCATCGGCGTGGGTCGCCCCCCGCCGCGATGACCCGCTGTAATTCACCGCCGCTGACGATGTCGAAGCCGCTGCCGAGTTTCGCCAGCGCGCGCAGTGCGGACCGATTGGAATTGGATTTGACGGAGAAACAGACGAGATGATTCACCGGCGACATGGCCGCGTCGAGTTTTTGGAAATTTTCAGTCAACGTGCGCTGCGAATAAACGTAAAGTGGCGTGCCAAACTTGCGCGCGAGCGACTCGACGGCGACGCCATCGCAAAACAGCCGGTTGCCGACATAACGAAAATCATGCATAACGCCTGAAGTTTAGGGTTCAGAGTTCAAAGTTCAAGGTTTGCAATAAAAAACCCGCCGGACGCGCGCATCCAGCGGGCGGATGGAATCGCAGTTTTATGGCTGGGCCAGGATTTCCGCGCGCTGGTTGTGGTACTCCTCCGGCGTGATCTGGTTGGCCTTGTATTTTGTGAGCAACGCTTGAAGTTGCGCTTGTTGGGTCGCGGAAACCGGCAGTAGCGGCGCTTCAATTGGCTTCAAGCCCAGTTCTTTTCCTGGAAAAATCGCGTTGATCTGGTTCGTCGCGCTCTTCACGCCGGGTTTGACTTTTATCGTGGCGGGCATCGCGGGACTTTGAGGAACTGTGCCCGCCGCGGGCGTGATTGCAGGAGGAGCCGGCTTGATTACGACCGGCGCGGGCTGAGCCGTTTCCAAGGTCGGCGCAGGCTTCATCTCAGGAGTCGGGGCTGCCGGCTCGGTTTCGGCTGGTGGAGGAGTGGCGGGTGTAATCTCTGCCGGCATTGTCTCTGCCGGCGGACTTTCTGGTTCGGGCGCAACGGGTGCAGCAGGCATCGTTCCGGAAGCCGCCGGGGCAGCGTTGGTTTCCGAAGTGATTGTCTCTGCCGGCGGACTTTCTGGTTCGGGCGCAACGGATGCAGCGGGTGTCGGGGCAACTGCATTAGATTCAGGAGCGGCAATGGTGGCGGCGGTTGCAGGAACAGCGTCGGCAGGAACCGCAGCGGCAGCGGCAGGAGCGGCGCTTGGCTCGGGCGTTGTTGCCGTGGCCGCCGGTGTTGGTGCTTGTGCGGGGACGGTATTGGTTATGGGCTGGCTTGGTTGCACCTCCACGGCGCCGGGAGAAGTGACCACAACAGGTGGCGCCTGGGTTTGTTGCGTATCCAATTCGCTCATCTTTTGTTCCAAAGCCCCGCGCGCGGCGGACTGAACCGGAGTGTCGCCCGCGCGGACGGAAATGAAACTCGCACAAAAGGCAACCGCACAAACCGCGGGCAACAATTTCATGATTTGCATAGCATTTTTCTACGCCGATTTCCCTTCGGATGCAACAGCTTTCCCAGTCGTGAAAAACAATTTTCGCCACACCTCCGGCAGCGGGTAAGCCAGTGTCGAACGCAGCAAAATCCCGCGCACTTCGGCCCGGGAAATTTTGACGCCCTGGTGCAGGTCGAGCACGTTGCCGGCGCGCAATCGCTCAATCGTTTTCAGGCCAATCAAAATCGGCCACGCGCAGGCCAGCCGCACGCGGACCTGACCAAACGGCAACGTGTTCGTGTAGGCCCAGCCCGCGGCCAGGTGCGACTCGGCGCGGTCGAGATATTCGTGAAACAGCGGACGGAATTTCACCTCGTTTGCTGGTGACAACAAAAACTCGGGTATCAATCCCGCCTTTTCCAGTTTGTCCGAGGGCAGATAGCAGCGGCCCTTTTTCAAATCCACCGGCAGATCGCGCAGGACGTTCACGAGTTGCAGCCCCTTGCCGAAGTGGATGCCGTCCACGAGCAGTTGCGCGTCGTCCAATCTCGCCTTCGGAAATAAATGCGTGCGGCACATTTTCGTCCAGAATTCACCCACGCAGCCGGCGACGCGATACGTATAGTCGTCCAGTTCGGCGGCGGTTTCGAGGGTGATGATTTTTTCGGCGGACGCCCCGTCAAACCGGCGCAGGTCCAGTTCCTGTCCGCCCGTGATGGTGTTGAGAACGGTGCGGACGAGTTGCAGATCGGCTGACGAAAGCGTTTGCAGCAGCGCCAGGCTGTCCTCGACCTTTTCCAGCAGCAACCGCTCGGCGGGCAAACCCTGGTGCTGCGCCAGTTCGCCGAAATTCAACGGCGCGGTGGATGAACCCAAAATGCGTTCGCGCAATCTTTCAAGCGCGTCGAGCCGTTGTTCCAGCGGGACGAGTTCAGTGTCGGCGATGGTGTCGGTCGTGCGCGCGAGCAGATAGGCGAGGCCGATTTGCGGGCGCACGCGCGCAGGCAGCACGCGCAACGTCAGATAAAACGAGCGCGACGTCGTCTTGAGCAAATCACCCAGCAATTCTTTGCGCGCTTCGGACATCACCAAAATGAAACACGAAATAACGTCGAAAGTCAGCAACGGATTACGTCAACCGGCCTGAAAAAGCGAAGTCACGTCACTCCAAACCCAGCATATCCGCAGTTAGGATACTCGCGCAGAATTTTCTGGATCAATTCGTCTTTTATCATTGAGTCTCCAATCCTGATGAATGGCTAAAATGTTTTTCCACATTCGCCTTCGCCGTTACGTTCATCACGAAAGCTGTTCGCGCCACCGCGCGAGTTGCTTCGCGACTTCCTTCGTTCCCGGTGCGCCGGTCAGATTTCGTTTCGCCATCGCGCGTTGCAGATTGAAAACGCCGAGCGCGTCGCGGCCAAAGGCTTTGTCCATGGATTGCAGTTCCGCGAGCGTGAACTGGTTCAGCGGTTTGCCGGTTTTTTCCGCCAGTGCCACGACTGCGCCGACAGCGTGATGCGCCTGCCGGAAAGGCATGCCTTTGCGCACGAGATAGTCTGCGAGGTCGGTCGCCAGCAGCGCCGGGTCGCTCGCGGCGGCGGCGCAGGCGGCGCGGTTCACCTTCGTGTTCCGCAACATCGCGGTCATGAGCCGCGTAGTCGCGCGCACGGTGTCGGCGGTGTCGAACACCCGCTCCTTGTCCTCCTGCAAATCGCGGTTGTAGGTCATCGGCAGACCTTTCAACAGCGTCAGCAGCGAAATCAGATTCCCGAAGACGCGGCCGGTTTTGCCGCGCGTGAGTTCGGCGATGTCGGGATTTTTCTTTTGCGGCATGAGCGACGAACCGGTCGTGTAGGCGTCGGCGATTTTGATGAAATTAAATTCTGCGCTGGCCCAGAGAATCACGTCCTCCGCGAGTCGCGAAAGGTGGACGGCCAGCAACGCTCCGGCGGCGCAAAATTCGACGGCGAAATCGCGGTCGCTCACGGCGTCCATGGAATTTTGCGTGAGCTGCGGCTTGCCGCTGGTGTCCACAAAGCCAAGGAGTTTGGCGACGAGCACGCGGTCGAGCGGCAGCGTGGAGCCGGCAATCGCGCCGCTGCCGAGCGGGCAGACGTTCACGCGCGAGTGGCAGTCCCAGAGGCGCTCGCAGTCGCGTTCGAGCATCTCGACGTAGGCGAGCAGATGGTGCGCGAGATAAACCGGCTGCGCGCGTTGCAGGTGCGTATAGCCGGGAATCAGCACGTCAGAATTCTTTTCGCCGAGCGAGACGAGTGCTCGCTGCAAACCGGCGATTTCGCCCAGCAACGCGGTGATTTCATCACGCAGCCAGAGGCGCATGTCTAGAGTGACCTGGTCGTTGCGGGAACGGGCGGTGTGGAGCTTTGCCCCGGCGGGAACGCGCCGCGTAAGTTCCGCCTCGATGTTCATGTGAACGTCTTCGAGTCCGGCTTGCCACCGGAATTTCCCGGCTTCAATTTCGCGGGCGATGGTTTTGAATCCGCGCGCGATGGCGCCGGCTTCGGTTTTTGAGAGCACGCCGATTTTGCGGAGCATGGCGGCGTGGGCGAGCGAGCCGAGGATGTCGTGCCGCCACAGCCGCCAGTCAAAAGAAACGGATTCGGTGAATTGTGCCACGTCCGCGCCGGGGCCGCGCGCGAAGCGTCCGCTACGGGAAACGGGAGAGATTTTTTTCATGCGCTTCAACGGGCTCGAATGTGCGCCCGACGATGCAAAAAGTCACTCTCAAATGAGTTTGCCGTGGCGGCGGTCCATGACCATTGCAGAATCATTTGCCCGATGAAATTAGAACGGCGATCACAGAGCGCCGCTACAAATGAAAATGCCGGGTTGCAGTCCGGTTTTGAAAATGGGATGCTGAAACCAAGCAAAATACAAATCGCCCTACGCCATGAGCGAGTTCACATATGCCTGTCCGGTGTGCGGACAGCACATCAAATGCGACATGTCGCAAAGCGGCTCGAAGATGGAATGCCCGACGTGCTTCCAGACAATCCTCGCGCCGGATGTCTCCCCCATGCACGACCCGAAATTTGTCATCATGGGCACGAAAGTGGGCGAACGTCCAATTCCGGCTGCGGTGGCGGATTTGGGAGCGGCAACCGCCCCCGAGAAGCATTTTCCGGTAGCGGCGTTCGTCTTTGTGGTTTTGCTCTGCGCAGCGGTTGCGGCAGCGTTCGTGTTCCGCGGAAAAATTTTCAAATCCACCGGCGGACCGGCCAACCAAGGCACATCTGCGTCGAATGGGAAGCAAATGCCTCCGCCAGCGCCGCCCAAACCGATTGGCGGGTTGGCGTCTGTCATCTTCGCCAAAGGTGACAGTATGGTGCTTGAACCTGGAACCGCCGCAGATGAAGTGAAAAACCCGGCGCGGGCTGCATTCCTTGCCGCCTTCAAAGCTGATCTCGCCCATCCTTTGGTACTTGAGGGGCCTGACGAGTTGTCAACCTTCCCCGGAGGCCGTGTAATTCCGGGATCTACCGGTGACATTCAGTGGCATCGCTCATTCCCCGGTGGACTCGTTATCGACGTGACGCTCCAAGGTCTCGTTCCTGGTCACAAATACATTCTCTCGATCAACGGCGATCCCCAGCGCGCGGGGAATGGCAATTTGGTGGATGTTTATCGCGTGTCACGCGATAGCATACTGAGGTATTACGATTTTAGCACAGTCACGACCGATATAACCGGCAGCTATCACGCGACCTTTGGCATCATGTTGCCGGCGGGTAAGTATGATGTCAGTTTTTATGTGAAGGAGACGCCTGATTTCAGCATTGTCCTCCACCACGATTTCTTCCAATTCACGGTTGAGTGACTTCCTGGGTCAGGCGGAAAAGGGAAAGAACATGTCGAAATCCGCAAACCCAAAACGCCCAAATAAAAGTAAAGTGCGATTGTTTGGAGCCCCATCCCGCCCGGCGGGACGGCCTGACCGGCCTTGTTTTCCTTGCCGATGGCGTCGAGGCCTTGCATCGAGGCGCGCAATTCTTTTTTGGTCGGCACGCCGATTTTGCGGAGCATGGCGGCGTGGGCGAGTGAGCCGAGGATGTCGTGCCGCCACAGCCGCCAGTCAAAAGAAACGGATTCGGTGAATTGTACCACGTCCGCGCCGGAGCCGCGCGCGAAGCGTCCGCTGCGGGAAACGGGAGAGATTTTTTTCATGCGCTTAAATTTAACCGCCGATGGGGACAGGTTTTGAGATGCGGCGGCAAAATTCAATCCCACAGACGCAAAAAAACCTTAAAAAACCTCATTGCTGCCGGCGGGAGAATATGGAATCTTTTTTGAAGAAGCCATGAGCGAGTTCACATATGCCTGTCCGGTGTGCGGACAGCACATCAAATGCGACATGTCGCAAAGCGGCTCGAAGATGGAATGCCCGACATGCTTCCAGACAATCCTCGCGCCGGATGTCTCCCCCATGCACGACCCGAAATTTGTCATTATGGGCACGAAAGTGGGTGAACGTCCCATTCCGACGCCGGTGGCGGATTCAGGAGCGATGCCCACGCCCGCGCCGCAGGAAAATTCTTCCCTGCCGGCCATTGTCTTCATCGTTTTGCTCTGCGCCGCAGCGGTGGCGCTGTTTGCGTTCCATGGAAGGATTTTCAAGTCCACCGGCGGGCAAGGCGCGCCAGGGACCTCCCCACCTCAAAAGCCCGTCAGGCCGCCGCCACCGCCCAAACCCGTCGTCGTCGCGCCGCCTGCGAATGATACGAATTGGATGTTGGATCTCGCCGCAGTGACGATTCCTGATTCGATGGCGGCAGGGCGTGTCCACGGACAGAATTTTATTTGCGACCGCGCGGTTTTGCAGGGTGGCATGCTGACATTGCGTGTCGGCGCGCGCGGGGCGCCGGATTTTGGCATGGTGATCAATTTTAGCGGCGCGCCGGCTGAGGCGCTCGCCGGGCAGACCATCAATGTCGCCACCAACGCGGACAAGGCGGCGTGTGTCACGTTGCGTTGGAAGGAAGGCGACCAGGCCCGGTCGGAAAATTTCACGAACAACTACGCGATGCGGCTGGAGTTCGGCCCGTTCGATGGCAATCGTTTGCCGGGGAAAATTTATTTGTGCATGCCGGACGGCCAAAAGAGTTATGTCGCCGGAACTTTCAACGCCGAAATCCGCAAACCCCGACCATCGTCATCCCAACCGCACCGGAAAAAGTGAAGCGCGGCGCGGACTTGCCAGCGGCCCGGGCTCGCCCGAAACTGGGCCGGTTGAACATCGAACTCCTCAACACCGGCAGCGAATTGATGCTCGGCCGCGTGCTGAACACGCACCAGCAATGGCTCTGCCGCCGTCTCGCCGATCTCGGTTACGTCGTGACACGCCAGGTTGCCGTGCCGGACACGGCGCACGACATCCAATCCGCCGTTCGTGAAGCGTTGAGCCGCGCGGATTTGATCATCGCCACCGGCGGCCTCGGCCCGACCTCCGACGACGTCACACGCGATTTGATTGCGCAGTTGCTCGGCAAAAAATTGCGGCTCGACGACGCGGTGCTCAATCACATCAAAAGACGTTTTGCGGCGCGCAGCCTGCCGATGCCAAAAAACAACGAGGTCCAGGCGCTGGTGCCCGAAGGCGCGATGGTGCTGGCCAATCCGAACGGCACCGCACCGGGGCTGGCCATCGAAATCGAATCACAAACCGGTAGGGCCGGGCTGCCGCCCGGCCAGGACGCGCAGCAGCGCGTCCCTACCAGTCCTTTCCGCGCAGCGTGGCTGGTGATGCTGCCCGGCCCGCCGCGCGAGTTGCGCCCGATGTTCGACAATTTTGTCGTGCCCTTGCTCCGGCGCGAATTCCCGCTGGCAGCGCCGTTTGTCTGCCGCACATTGCGGACGAGCGGCATCGCCGAGTCTCTGGTGCAGGAAAAAATTGAGGCACCGCTGAACACGCTCGCGGTCGCCGGGCTTGAAATCGGCTATTGCGCGCGGACGGGGCAGGTGGACGTGCGATTGTCGGCGCGCGGCGGGAACGGGGGGAAAATTGTCCGCGCAGCGGAAGCGATCGTTCAAAAAATTCTCGGCGCGCAGATTTACGGTTTTGACAATGAGGAAATGGAAACGGTCGTCGTCCGGCTTTTGACCGGACGGAAGAAAACTTTGGCGATGGCCGAGTCCTGCACCGGTGGTTGCATCGCGCATCGCGTGACGAATGTGCCGGGCGCGTCGGCGGTTTTTCCCGGCGGGTGGGTGGTTTACAGCAACGAATCGAAGCAAAAATTTCTCGGCGTTCGCGCCGAAACGCTGGCAGCTCACGGCGCAGTGAGCGAAGCGGTGGCGCGCGAAATGGCCGAAGGCGCGCGGTTGCAACTCGGCGCGGATTTTGCCATTGCCGTCACGGGCATCGCCGGGCCGGGCGGCGGAACAAAAGAAAAACCGGTGGGGACGGTTTTCATCGGGCTGGCCGGAGAGTTTGGAACGGTGATTGAGCACAAATTTAATCCTTATGAGCGCGAGACATTCAAGGAAGTCACGGCGTGGCAGGCATTGGAAATGCTGCGTGTGCGGTTGGTTTGTTCTTGAGGGCAAAAAAATTTGGAGTAGAGTAGCGCTGTTCAACGTCTTTGCTTGAATTGAACAGAAAGGTTGATTTCCAGACATGGCTTTGACCACTGAACCATTGATTGCCAAGAGCAATCCCGTTGAGGGCGACAGCACGATGTTTCGCAAACGCCGCGGCACGTTGTTGGTTGTGGACGATGAGGACGGGCCGCGGCAGTCGTTGCGGGTCATTTTCAAGGACGAATACGATATACTGATGGCCGAGGACGGGCCAACGGCGATTGAGCTGGCGAAGCAGCATCCCATTGACGTGGCGGTGCTGGACATTCGCATGGCCGGCATGTCGGGCATCGAAGTTTTGGAACGCCTCAAATACGTGAACCCGAGCATCGAGGTGATCATGATGACGGCGTTTGAAACGACGGACACGATTCGTCAGGCATTGCGGCTGCGCGCGTGCGATTACATCAACAAGCCGTTCGACCTTGCCACCATCCGCGCCGCCGTCAGCCAGGCGATGCAACGGCGCACGCTCGAAAGTGAAATTCACAGCAACGCCGAAAAAGTGCAGGAATTGCTTTCCGAACTGCAAAACCAGAAGGTCGAGGAGCAAATTGCCAAAACGCGCGGCGACATTTACGCCAGCATCATCCACGACATCAACGGCCCGCTGACGGTCATTTCCGGTTTCGTGCAGGTGCTCAACCAGCGCCTCAATCACGCGTCGCGGCTGGAAATGGAGGACTTGGAATTCATCAAGGACCGCCTGCGCATCATCGCGCGGCAGGTGGGGAATTGCGTGGAAATTTCCCGGCGCTATCTCGGTTTTCTCCGCCGTCAATCGGAGGAAGCCCCGCGCGTGAGCGTGAATCAATTGTTCAAAGACCTCGAACAACTCATCCGCGTTCATCCCGGCCGGAGCGACAACGAATTCAGCGTTCAGCCGATGGCCGAAGACCTTGGCGTCAAAATGAACGGCACCGACGTCATCCAGATTTTGCTGAACCTCGCCGTCAACGCCTTTCAATGCGCGCCGTTGAGCCATCGCGTCGAGGTCGGCGGTGAAATTTTGCGCGAGCCGCTCGATTTGACTGCGTTCAAGGACGGGCCAAACGACCGGCTGCTGAACGTCGAGGGCATGGACAATACCGCCCCGCTGGTGAAGTTGTGGGTGCGCGACACCGGGCCCGGCATCCCGGTGGAAGTGCTGCCGAAAATTTTCCAGCCTTACTTCACCACCAAAGGCCCGCGACAGGGGACCGGCCTCGGTCTCAACATCGTGCAGCGGCTCATCAAGGAAGGGAAAGGCGCATTACATGTTCACACGCGGCCGGGCGAAGGGACGACGTTCACGATTTATCTGCTCGGCGCGAATCTGGCGAAGTAAATGTGAAATATGCGCGCCAAAGGTTTCATCGTGTTCAGTTTGATCGCTGCGGTCTGGGCCGCGCGGGCGGATGAAAAGCTGCCGGTGCTCAAGGCAGGCAGCGAAGTTTACAGCAACGTAACGGTTATCACGGTCACGGCCACGGACATCTACTTTACCTACGCCAATGGAATGGCCAATGTGAAACTGAGCAAGCTCGATCCCGCGCTGCAAAAGCATTTCGGTTACAATCCGAAGAAGGCAAGCGAGGTGGAACAAAAGCAAACTGCGGCCAACACCCAATACCGCATTCAAGCCATCAATCAACCTTCGTCACGACCGCCGGCTGATGAAGGCACAGCGCAGCCGACATCTGCGGGACAGGCTTCAGAATTGTCATGGGGCACCGACTTGCCCACGGCCTTGAATCAGGCGCGGTCGGAAAACAAGATGGTGCTGATTGATTTCACTGGTTCAGATTGGTGTGGCTGGTGCATTAAATTCGACCACGATGTGCTGTTCACGGACAAATTCGCCGGCTACGCCAAAAGCAAGCTCGTGCTGGTAAAGCTGGATTTTCCGCACCACAAACCACAGAGTGATGCACTCAAACGGGCCAATCAGGAACTGGCCACAAGATACCACGTTGACGGATTTCCAACATACGTGCTGTTGAATTTTGCGGGCAAGGAACTTGGCCGGCAGGTCGGTTATGCGGCGGGCGGCCCGGATGCCTTCATCGCCGAACTGGATGGGTTCAGCAAACGTTGATTGGCTGGCGCGCCCGCGCGCGCGGTTATTGAATCAGCCTTCAGGGTTGTCGAGCAATTCTTGCAAACGAGTGCGCAACGCCGCCGGCACCCGCTCCAGCCAGCTTTCGTCCACCAATCCCACTTCCATCAGGTCGCGCAGATGCACGCGGTCCTTGTCGCGGAATGAAGTGAGTTTCATTCGTACCAGTGCGTCGAGTGAAAGTAGGCGGAAGGTTTCCGTTTCCTCTGACTCGAAAACATCGGGCGCTGGCGCGGTGTAGTCGGGCCGGACTTTTTCAGCGGCAAAAACGATGTGAACAGCGTCACGCGCCTTTGCCTCCGGCCCGTCAAGAAACATGTCCATGCCCGCCGCGTGACGATAAACAAATCCAGCTTGTTCCAGCGCCTCGCGCGCCGCACGCAAGTCCGCCCGGCGCAATACAATGTCCACGTCCTGCGTGTTCCGCACCGCAGCTTCATCCACGCGTGAAACCCAGGCGGCTACGGCGTTTCCACCCGCCACGGCGTAAGGAACTTTGGCCTGCTCCAAAGCGCTTGCTACACGCAGCAAACGCCGACGCACATTTTCAACCGCGTTATTCATACGTTCCCAGGAAACTTCGTTGTATGTAGCAATGGTCATCTGACGTCCAGTTAATTTCCCAAATACTCGCGCGGATCAACGATCTTTCCGGCAATCGCGCTCGCGGCCACGGTTATTGGCGAGGCGAGGAACACCTGCGATTCCTTGTCGCCCATGCGACCGGGGAAATTGCGGTTGGTGGCGCTGATGCACTTGATGCCCGCCTTGTTGATGCGGCCAAAGGTGTCCACCGGCCCGCCGAGACACGCGGCGCATCCGGCGTTCTCCGTCATCTGCACGCCCGCGCTCACGAGAATTTCCCAGATCGTCTGGCTGCCCCAGTAGGTCGTCTGCAAATCGCGCACGATTTCCGGTGTCGCGGGCACGCCGAACGTGTCAATTGTCACGTGCTTGCCGCGCAACACGCGCGCGCACTCCACGAAATCGCTCGTCTTGCCGCCGGTGCAGGAACCGACATAGGCGCGGTCGAGCTTGATGTGACCCATCTCCTTTGCCTTCTTGCGCTGGCCCGGATCGGGATGGCACGCAACCGTCGGTTCGAGCTGGTCGAGATTCACGACGAGTTCGTAAACAAACTTCTGGTCCTTGTCCGGCGCGACGGGTTCGTAAGTGGATTTCGTGCCGTTCAATTTCACGCGCGCGTCCACATATTCCGCCGTGCGCGCGTCGAATTCAAAAATGCCATTCTTGCCGCCGGCTTCGATGGCCATGTTCGCGATGGTCATGCGGTCGTCCATGGAAAGCGACGCCGTGCCGGGGCCGTCGAATTGCAGCGCGCGATACGTCGCGCCGTCGAAACCGATTTCGCCGATGCAATGGAGAATCACGTCCTTGGCCATCACGCCGGGCTGCAATCTGCCTTCGAGCCGGAAGTGCATTGTCTCGGGGACCTGGATGAGCAACTTGCCGGTGCCCATGACAAAGCCCGCGTCGGTGTTGCCGATGCCGGTGGCGAACAGGTTGAACGCGCCCGCCATGCACGTGTGCGAGTCCGTGCCGAACAAAATTTCGCCCGGACGCGTATGACCCTTGGCCGGGAGCGCCGTGTGGCAGACGCCGGCGTAGTGCGAACCGTATTGCCGGTTCAACATTCCCTTTTTCGGGTCGAAAATCCAGTGGCCGTTCGGGTCGTCAATCACATCGTAGAAATACGGGATGCCCTGTTCGCGCACGAAATCGCGGAGGATGTCCACGTTGCGGTTCGAGAGCGAGTCGGCGGTGAAAATGTAATGGTCGGGGATGATGACGATTTTGTTTTTGTCCCAGACCTTGGCGGTCTTGCCGAACTCGCGTTTGAAGACGCCGATGGTGCCCGGCCCGCAAACGTCGTGGGTCATGAGCACGTCGGCGTTCACCCAGATGTTGTCACCGGCCTGCACCCGCGGCTTGCCGGCGGCCCGGGCGAGAATTTTTTCCGTCAAAGTCATAGGCGGGTAAAATAGCCGATGAACAGCGCAACTTCAACTGAACAAAAGTGAATGAACGGTTAGGCGATAATGCTTGATGGAAATTTAGGAAAGTGGTCTGGTGGCTTGTATGAGCGCAGAAAAGAAAAGTGCTACAGAAATGGGCAAGTTGATTAAGAAGCTATCTTGATGAGCCAAATACAGAATGGAGGGGGCCTAAACTCGTTGACCGTGTTGATTACTATTAAAAACATTTGAGTTTTATGTGTAAACTCGCCGTTGAATACGCGATTACAATTTCACCTTCACCCGAACTCGCTTGCGTCGGAGTGTTCCTGCGGCAGACTTGCGCTCCGTGTGACTCCGTCCGAAACCTTTTTGAACCTGCTCCGCGGTCCGGCGCCCGTGCTGGCGCTCGCGCCGGTGATTTTGCCTTTGTAGAATTCTTCGCGGGATTCGCCTATTTCAATCAAAGCGTCTGATTTTGTCGGGATTATGGTTTCGCGGCATTATTCCTGCTTTATGCGAGCGGCTTATGCAAAGGAAAGTACTGGTTGTTGAAGATGATCCGGATCAGCTAGAAGTCACCCGCTTGAGTTTGAAGGCAGCCGGTTTTGCCATTGGCACTGCCGCCAATGGCATTGACGCCCTCAAAAAGGCCCGGACGGTGTCACCCGACTTGATTCTGCTGGATGTAATGATGCCCGGATTAGACGGGTTCGCCGTTTGCGAAACATTGCGGGGGAATCCCGCCACAGCTTCCATCCCGATTCTCATGCTGACCGGTTTATGCAGCCATATCAGCCAACTCGTCGCGTTTGAGTCCGGCGCCACCGATTATCTCATAAAACCATTCAATCCAGAAGAACTTGTCTCAAAAGTGGAAAAGTTGCTGGGTCGATCCCAGCGCCTCCTGGCGGGCCGAACCAATCCAGAGAGAAAACACTCCCACCCGCACAAAAAATCCTCGCACGCTTCGTCCGGTGACAAATGAAGCGATTGACCAGTGATGCCATTTCGGGCGGGCGGGCTTTGGGGTGTTGAAGAGGCAGAGGATTTTTCAACCGCGCCTTACGGTTTTACCTTCACTCGAAACTCACCGCGGCAGTAATTTTTCCAGGTTGCCATTGTAAAATTCCGCGCGGGCGAAAAAACTAACCCCGGCTCTGATAGAGTGCGACCAAGGCGGCGCCAATGGCTTGTGAAAGGTCGCCCAAGACGGCGGGAACGATTTTTATCTGATGGCGCTGGGCGGGCCAGAGGTAGGGCATGGCGGTTTCGCGGACAATCCGCAGGTAACGTTCGCGAAATTCCGGCGAGGTGACCTCGGCATCCATCAACCCGCCGCCGATGACCACGAATTGCGGATCCAGAGCCATGGCCAGGTTCGCAACGTGCAGTCCCAAGGCGCGGGCCTGGAAGTCAAAAATTTCAACGGCCAACGGGTCGCCCTTTTGCGCGAGACCGCGCAGGGACAAAACCTTTTCCTTGGCGCTGGCGGTGGATTGGGCCAGTTCATGGTTTGGGTATTTGACAATTTTATCGGCCAGCAAATACGGCAGGCCGGAGAGGGTGGTGTAAGCTTCGATGCAACCCCAGTCCTTGCCGCAGCCACAGGGGAATGGTTTGACGCCCAGGAGATGCAACGGTGCGGGCATGTGTGCGGTTTCCATGCCCGCCAGGGTGTCCCCCTCAAGTGGCAGGCCGTTTTGATCAACGAAAGCGCTGCCCAGACCGGAACCCGGAGCCAGCATCAGCACGGAAGCCTTGGTGTTGCCGCGGGCGTATTGCGCCTCGGCCACGCCGCCGTATTTGCCATCATTACCCATAATCAATGGCAACAGACGTCCGGCTTGTATGGCCAGCGCCTGACTGTAAGCGGCGTGAACGTCCCAGCCCGCAAAGCTGGCGGGCAGATTGGCCGAGCGACCCAGCACACCATAACGCTGATACGGACCGGGAATGGCCAGGCCCACGCCCCTGATTTGCTGCCAGCTCAGCCCGTATTGTTGGAGATATTCGTTGACTGCCGCCACCCAGCCCGCCACCACCGCGTCAGGTCCATTCTGGGGATTGGTGGGTCTTTGAAGCAGCTTGGTGGAGACGGTCTGGCCATCTTCCCAAACGGCGCCAATCTTTGAAGTTGTCGCCCCGCTGTCGGTGCCGATAAAAATATTCCGTTTCGCGTTCATTGTTAAATTGCAAAAAAACCCGCCAGCCGGATGGATGCGTCAGGGTTTGTCTTGCGGATGCCGCAAGAGGAAGCCCGGAACAAAAATGAATGGCAAGAATTTATTCTTAAACCGCCGATTTACTTCACCTTCATCCGGAATTCGCTCGCATTCTTGATTTTTTCCAGATCGCCGCCGTAAAATTCATCGCGGTATTCGTCGGTTTCCAGCAGGTGCTGGCAAAGTTCCTTTTTGTCGCGCTTGATGATGAACTTGAGTTCGTCGAGGTCATCCGACCAGCGGAAGCCGTTGAAAAATTCCGCGCCGGCAAACTGTGTTTTATACAGCGCTGTTTGCGAGTAGCACGTGCCGAGGTAAAGCTGCTTGCAGCCGCGTCCGGCAAACAACTCCACCGCCGAGGTCATTATGAACATGCCGAGGTTGCGCGCGTAGTAGTTCAGGTCGTAGAACGCGTAGTAATAATAGGCGAGTTCCCGGCCCTCGATATAAAGCGTCGCCGCGCCGATTTCCGCGCCGGTCTTCGCGTCGGTGAACACGAGCAGATGCGAAATGATGGGCGAAGCGAACAATGCGTCGAGCCGCTCGAACGTCATCACGTCCTTGCCGAATTTGATGTCGGCGTAGGTCTTGAAAAATTCACGGCGCTCCGGCGTGTAATTATATTTGTCGCGCGGCACGAGCTTCACTTCAATGCCCGCGCCCTTGCGCAGGATGCGGCGGTTTTCGGATGATGGCTTGAACTTCGCGAGGTCCACGCGCACCTGCCGGCAGAGGTAAAAGCGGTCGAGATTGCGCGACGACGGCAGGAAGCCGGCGTTGAAAATGTCCGACGGCGATTCGCCCGCCTCCGGCACGGCCCAGATGGCGTAGGGAAACTGGTAATGCTCGTAGTCGGAGTTTTGTTCGGAGAAAAGAAGTTTCATTTTGCGGCGGCGGGTTCGGCTTCGGTTTTCGGTGGTGCAGCCTTGGGGTTCACCGATTTTCTCCGCAAGCGCAAACGCCAGCTGGTGAGCACTTCGTAGCTCACCGAGTTTTTCAGCTTCGCCATGTCATGCACGGTGATTTCCTCGCTGCCCTGGCGGCCCATGATGACGGCTTCGTCCCACATCTGCGCTTCGGGGATGTCCGTGATGTCCACCATCAGCGCGTCCATCGCGATGCCGCCGATGAGGGGGGCGCGTTTGCCGTGGATGAGCGCGCCGCCCTGGTTGCGCACACGCGGAAAACCGTCGCCATAACCGATGGGCAGCACCGCAATCCGCCGTTCCGACGGCGCGGCGTAACGCATGCCGTAACCGACCACTTCGCCGGGTTTCAATTTTTGGATTGCCGCAATGCGCGCTTTCACGGACATGACCGGCTCGATTCCGGGAATCCGCCGGCAGACCGACGATGGGAAAATGCCATACATCAAAATGCCGACGCGGACCATGTCGAGATGCGCGTGCGGCAGATCGAGGAACCCGCCGCTGTTGCAGGAATGGCGCAGCTTCACGGAGATGCCCCGCGCGGCCAGCCCTTGGAGGACTTCGTTGAAACGGGAGAACTGGAGGTTGGCGAAGGTCTTGTCCGCCTCGTCGGATTGCGCGAAGTGCGTCATCACGCCTTCGAGCGAGAGCGATTTCTCGGAGCAAATTTGTTCGATGAGCGGCAACGCCTCGTCCCAGCGCACGCCGAAGCGGCTCATACCGGTGTGAATTTTCAGATGCACCGGCACACGTTTGTTGTTGGCGGCGGCGGCGCGGGCGAGTTTGCGGACGGTATGAAGTTCATTGACGCAGACGGTCAGGTCGTGCTCAACGCACCACGGCAATTCGGCTTCCTGCCGTTCGCCGAGCAACAGCAACGGCGCGGTGATGCCGGCGTCGCGGAGCGCCACCGCCTCTTCCAACGTGCTGAGGCCAAACCCCCAAGCGCCTTCTTCGAGCGCGATGCGCGCCACGTCGAGCGCGCCATGTCCGTAGGCCTCGTCCTTCACGACCGCCAGCAACTGCACATGGCGCGGCAGGTCGCGGCGGATGAGTTGAAGATTGCGGCGCAGCCGCGCGAGGTCAATTTCAACCCATGCCGGTCGCAGTGGAAAACTTGTTGAATCAAAGTCCATTGAATCGCCGAAAAATGTTTTAACCACGAATCGTGCCAAATGACACGAAAAAAGCAGATGAAGTTAGGGCCGCGCTGCCACGCGTCCTTCAATCATTTCCCGGCGGCCACAAGCTTTGCCCGATGTCCGTCCGGAAATAGCTGCCGACGACGCGGATTTTGCGGATGTTCGCATAAGCCTTCGCCACCGCCGCGTCGAGCTTGGGCGCCAGCGCAATCACGTCCGCAATGCGATGGCCGGTGGACATGAGCTTTTTGTCCGCGCCGCGCGCGACCTCATTCCACCAAACGTCGCAATCGAATTTCCCGTCCACTTCCAGCGGCAGATGCGGGCTGCGCACCTGGATGAAGGGATAGCCGTAACCGGCCAGCGTGAGCGAACAGCCGAAATTGAGTTTTTCGTTGAACTGCAGGTCCAGCTTCTGGTTCTGCGCGGTCCGCAAAACAACTTCCGCCGGATGCTTGAGCATCCGCAAGATCATCGGGCCGGAAGTGACGCCGATGCGGATGTTGTATTCGATGACGTGCCATCGGCCGCCGCGCTTGATGGCGGTGACCTGCAACGGGCCATTGAATTTTGCCGCGCGCAACCAGGGCAGCAACGGATGGATGAGTTTTCGCGCCAGGCCGTATTTGTCGTCCGGATCGCGTTCGACCAACCCGCCGAGCGGCGCGCCGGCCACAACACCTTGGTTGCCATTGAAGGCGTATTTGTATTCCTGGTTCGTTACGAGCGAATAAATCTCGCCGCCGCTCACCAGCACGATGTGTCCGGCCTCGGCGCGGCCCAGGTATTCCTGCAGAAAAACACCCTCGGCATAATTGACGTGCCGCAGCCACGCGCGCGTGTCCTCGACCGTCTCGCAGAGGATCGTGTGGATCGGGCTCATCGGCGAGCAAAGCGGATTTTTGATGACAAACGGCTGCGGATGTTTCGTCAGAATTTTTTCAGCCTCCAGAAGGTTTGAGGCAACGTAGGCTTGGGGAAAGGGAATTTTGAAGTCCGCGCACAGTTTGCGGGCGAAGTCGCGCTCGCGCTCAATCCGCATCGCCTCGCGCGTGGGACTGAAAATGCCAACACCCGACTGCAACAAATCCTCCGCCCAAGGTTGCAACGCCCAGTCAATGGATTGCGGGATGACGACCTCAATGCCGTTTTTCCCGATGAGCGGAACCGGACTCGGAAAGGCGTCGCGCGGAAAGGTCGGTCCGACCAGCGACGGCGGGAAATGGCCGTAATTGCGGGTGAGATAAGTCGAGACGTTGGCGCCCGCGTCCGCCAGCGCCCGCCCGATGCTGTGCGCGAACGACCCGACACCGAGGATCATCACCGATCCCTTCGCGCGCTGCCGAACTAGAATTTTGGCTGCCATGTGAAATTTCGCCTGCGCGCTAATGTTTCACAAACTCCGCTCGTTGCGCAATGCCAAGCTCGCCTCGACTTTTATTCGTCGTTTTGTTACGTTGGTGTCGTGAGTTTTGTCGCTGAATTCAATTCGTTGCCGCTGGAATCGCTCGTGAAGCGTTCACAGTCGGCCGGCGTCCAGGCCGTGCGCGAGAGCATGGCGAAGACAAAATTGTCGCTCGCCGATTTCGCGCATTTGATTTCGCCGGCGGGCGGGGAATTGCTGGAACATATGGGCCGGCGTTCGCACGCGGCGACGCAGCAACGCTTCGGCAAGGTCATCCGCCTGTTCGCGCCGCTCTACCTTTCCAACGAATGCGTCAACAATTGCAAATACTGCGGGTTCTCGCGTGACAATTCGATCCTGCGGGTGACGCTGTCGCTCGATGAAGTAAAACAGGAGGCGGACGCGTTGCGGGGGCAGGGTTTCCGCAACCTGCTGCTCGTTGCAGGCGAACATCCGAAATTTGTCTCGAACAATTACCTGCGCGATTGCATCGCCGTGTTGCATCGCGACTGGCCGGGGATTTCGCTCGAAGTCGGGCCAATGGAAGCGGCGGATTATCGGCCGCTCGTCGAAGCGGGTGCGGACGGGCTGGTGGTTTATCAGGAAACCTATGACCGCAAAGTCTATGCGGACATGCACACCGCCGGCCCGAAACGGAATTTTGACTGGCGGCTCGAAACGCCGGAGCGCGGCTACGCGGCGGGATTCCGGCGGCTCGGCATCAGCCCGCTTTACGGTCTGGCCGACTGGCGTTACGAGGCCATCAGCGTGGCGGCGCATGCGGATTATTTGCTGCGGAATTGCTGGAAGGCGCAGTTGACGATTTCCCTGCCGCGGCTGCGTCCGTGCGCGGGCGAATTCCAGCCGCTCACGCATATGAGCGATCGCGACCTGGCGCAACTTGTCTGTGCGCTGCGCCTGATGTTTCCCGATATCGGGCTGGTGCTTTCGACGCGCGAACCGGCGAAGCTGCGCGACGGGTTGATTCCGCTGGGCGTGACGATGATGAGCGCGGGCAGCCACACCGAACCGGGTGGTTACACGGGCGCGGGCAAGGAAAAAATCCATCACACCGAGCGCGGTCGGATTGTGGAACTCGCGTCCGGTGCGAGCGAATGGGCGCCGCAGCAAAATCGCGCGACAAATGCAACCGGGCAATTCAACATTGCCGACGAACGTTCGTCGCAGGAAGTGGCGGAGTTGATCCGGCGGCTGGGTTACGAACCGGTGTGGAAGGATTGGGATGCCGCTTTAACGGCTTGAACATCGAACATTGAACGCCGAACGAAGTGCAGGCGGCCAAAACTTGGATGTTCGATGTTTGGCCAAAGAGAATCCGATGATGTGAAGGCGCATACTGTCACTGCCAACGGAAAGCCAATCGAGGCGAAGCTGCCGTGTTCGCTGGAGGAATTTCTGGTGGCGCAGAATCTATTGCCGCGCAGTGTGGTGGTGGAGCACAACGGCGAGGCGGTCGTGCCGTCGGAATTTTCCCGGCGCCAGCTCAATGCGGGCGACCAGCTGGAGATCGTAAAAATCGTCGCGGGCGGGTAATGGGGAGGGATTTTCCCAAAACAAAATTCCGTGCGTTGACCCCTGAATCGTAGCAGCCGACGTGAGTCGGCTCTGACATCGCTTTGGATAAGATGGAGCGGACTAACGTCCGCTGCTACGAGGTTCATGGATAGGCGCCGTGTCGGCGTCCCTCCCAAATTGAGTCGCGGCGTCGCGCTTTGCGCTTTCGGTTTGGGCGGTCACTGGTTTAAACTGTGTCCATTATGGACTGGCTGACCAACTTACTCTGGCACGATGACAAACTGATCGGCATTGATTGGGGTTTCTGGAAGGTCGTCGGCTGGCTGGGTAACGCGGTCTTCTTCACGCGCTTTTTCGTCCAATGGTATGTCACCGAAAGGAAAAAACGCGTGGTCGTGCCGACGGCGTTTTGGTGGTTGAGTCTGGCGGGTTCATTGCTGCTGCTGGCTTATTCGCTGCACAAGCGGGATTCCGTTTTTATTTGCGCCTACGCCGTCGCCTGGATTCCTTACATCCGAAATCTCATCATCCATCGGCGGCACAAGGAAGCGCACACGGATTGCTCCGGCTGCGGCAAGAGTTGTCCGCCGCAGTCGAATTTTTGTCCGAANNGGCTGGCGGCACGAGCCCGTATTTTTTGAGGATGGGTTGGAAGTCGGGGTGCGTGGCGCCGTAGGCCGTGAGTTGCTTCACAAAATTTTCCATGACCGGCTGCTCCCGTTTGAACGCCTCAATGATTTGGGTGGCTTGCGGTTTGATGGCGTCAATGTCCCTGCCGGTAAGTCTGGCCTGCCGATACAAAACGACAGTGAGCGTGCCACTGACCACGACGAGCGCGAGCAGCACTGTGAAAACCTGATGTCGCAAAGCGACAATCTGATCCATCAATTCGATTTGCACGGGGAGATTCGTTTCGGATTCGTTCATGGCAATTAGCGGTTGGCGGGTTTGGCTTGAGCGGGCTGGTGGAAGTGGAGAATGTCCAGGATGCGGAGAATGTCCGAGTTCGGATTTTTCTGGCTGTAAGCGAGCGTGTCGTTCGCGAGCGCTTGGACGCCCATACTGTAGCCGTTGGCCTGGGTTGCCTGCATTTGAAGGGAGCGCAACTCGCGCGTGCGGAAAATCGTCTGCAGCGCGAAAATCACGCCCAAAATCGCCAGCACAGCCAGCACAAGATTTAAAACAGTCGTAATGTTGTCATTCTTCATAAGATTACGGTGACTTTATCGAAACGGCGGTGGATGTCCACTGAATTTTTGCGGCGAAAATGAATTGATTTTACGTGGGTTGGCTGGCATTACTTTGCGCAATTCAACGATGTCCAGTGGCTAAAGAAGAGCCAATTGAATTAAGTGGAAACGTTACCCAAGTGCTGCCCGGCACGATGTTTCGTGTGGCGCTGCCTAACGGCCACGAAGTACTCGCGCATATCTCCGGCAAGATGCGCAAAAATTTCATCCGTATCAGCGTCGGCGACAAGGTCAACGTTGAGATGTCACCCTACGATTTGAACCAGGCGCGCATCACGTACCGGCACAGCTAAACCCGAAAGAAACCCGAAATCCCAAGCCGGAAAACAAAACGATGGAGGAAAAATCTCGTTTGCCCGGGTGTTTGCATTTCGGATTTCGGCCATTGGGCTTCTTCTCGCCGCGCTGTCGCGCCGTCGCAGCGGGTCGGATCTTGGATTTTGGTTTTCGGCTGAAAAATCTGTGCCGGAAGCCAAAGCCGCAGCCATTTTCTTGACGTAACACGCAACGCGCAACACGATTGCCCCATGCAAATCCACTGCTTCGGCGCAACCCGCACCACGACCGGTTCGATGTATCTTTTCGAGGTCAACGGCAAGCGGTTGTTGCTCGAATGTGGTTTGTTCCAGGGCCGCCGCGAGGAATCCATCCAGCGCAATTGTTGTTTTCCATTCGACCCCCAGCAGGTGGACGCTGTGGTGTTGAGCCACGCGCACATTGATCACGCCGGCAACCTGCCGAACCTGTGCAAACAGGGTTACACCGGCAACATCCACTGCACCTTCGCCACGCGCGATCTTTGCAGCATCATGCTCGTGGATTCGGCGCATATCCAGATGGACGACGCCGCGTTCGTCTCCAAAAAACGCGCGAAACAAAAACTGCCGCCCGTCGAGCCGCTTTACACCATCGCTGACGCGGAGAAAACGTTGCATCAATTCGTCGCCGTCGGCTACGAACGCCCGTTTCTGGTTGTGGACGGCGTCACCGTCACGTTTCGCGACGCCGGGCACATTCTCGGCGCGGCGCAGGTCATTTTGGATGTGCGCGAAGGCGGGCGAAAATTCCGCTACCTGTTCAGCGGCGATGTGGGCCGCGGCAACGATGAAATTCTCCGCGATCCGCAACCGACCGAAAACGTGGATTATCTGCAGATTGAATCCACCTACGCCGGACGCGAACACGCCGTCCGCATCGACGCCGACCAGACCGTTGGCCGGCTCGTGCTGGAGACCTTGAATCAAAAAGGCAAGGTCATCATCCCGGCGTTTTCGGTCGGGCGCACGCAGCAGATTGTTTACGTGCTGAACCAGCTCACGCTCGCGGGCAAATTGCCGCGCGCACCGATTTTTGTGGACAGCCCGTTGAGCGTGAACGCCACGGAGATTTACCGTCTGCACCCGGAATGTTTCAACGACAGCATCAACCAGTTCCTGCACGAAAAGGCGAACCCTTTCGGCATGGAAAATCTGACTTACATCCGCGAGGTGGCCCATTCGATGAAACTCAACGACCTCAAGGAACCCGCCGTCATCATCAGCGCGTCGGGCATGTGCGAAGCTGGACGCATCCGGCATCATCTCAAAAACCACATCGGCGATCCGAAGAACCTGATTCTGTTCATCGGCTTCTGCGCGGAAAACACGTTGGGCGCGCAAATCGTGGCCGGCAAAAGCCCGGTTAACATTTTTGGCGAACCGCAACTGGTGCGCGCCAAAATCGTTTCACTGGACACCTACTCCGGCCATGCGGACAAAAATGAATTGCGCCGTTATGTCGAAAAAATTTCCGGCGACATCAAAAAAATTGTCTGCATTCACGGAGAGGAATCACAATGCCTGGCCCACGCGGAAACGTTGCGCGCGATGAAACCAAAAGCCGAAGTCATCGTGCCGGAATACAAACAGGTCGTGGAGATTTAATGTCTGGTTTTTTTGCGCGGCGGTTTGGATGTCAGCGCGGCAATGTCGGCCAAATCTTGCGGGCGCCGGCTGGCGCGTTTGTTTTTCAACAACTGCGGCAGGTCAATGAAGTTGATTTTCAAATCGTCAAGCGTGGCCATGCGCCGGTGCCGGTAACATTCGCCAAAACTCACGCCGTCAATCTCATTGAGGATTTCCAGCCGCATCGGTTCATGCCCCATGCGGATAATTTTCCCTTTTCGCATGAACAAGTCGGGTTTTAGTTTCGGCAGATCGAAGCCGAATTCACGGAGGGCGCGGACAATCCGTTCCGCGTTGTCAGTCGAAAGCTCCACAAAGATGTCAAGGTCGCCGGTGTAACGGACATGGCCATGGTAGGCCACGCATAACCGCCGATTACCAAATACCTAATCGCGTTTGCGTTTAACAACCTTAAGAAGTCTTGGAAGTCGCGCGGTAACGGGATCATAAGCGTGGGCACTCTGGCGCAACAATTCCAGCCCTTCAAGCCTCTTTATCGGCGGCTGGCGCAACCAGTGGCGCCGGGTTCGCGTGTCATCACGCAAATCCACAACGGAAATCGTCTTCCGATGAACGCGCGCGGTTTTGGCCAGTGGCGATACCATGACGGGGAAACGATAGCAAAGTCGGGGACTGATTAAAAGCTGAAATCACGGGTGCCGGCGCACGCCGAAACGTTGCGCGCGATGAAACCAAAAGCCGAAGTCATCGTGCCGGAATACAAACAGGTGGTGGAGATTTGAGTGGTGATAACGCCTATTGACAACTAATGTTATCAGTCTAAAGTTATCCCATGAACGTCGCGTTAAGCAAATACTACGAAGATTTCGTGGCCGACTTGATCGAGGGCGGGCGTTATGGCAACTCCAGCGAAGTCGTGCGGGCGGGCTTGCGTGCTTTGGAAAAATCCGAGCAGGCGGCCACCCTGGACATTGCCGATTTGGATCGCAAGCTTCTAGCCGGAGTGCGCAGTCCGGCCCGGCCGCTGGCTGACGCTGATTTCGACCGCATCCGCTACCGCACCCGCCGCAAGCTCAAGGAACTTGAAGCCGCTTAAAATCATCCGCTCGGAAGAAACGATCCGGGACGTGGCGGACATTCATCTGTTCATCGCGATGAACAACCCCGCTGCCGCTGAACGTTTTCTGGATGCGTTGCTTTTGAGCTTTCGCACGCTGGCGCAATGGCCGGAAGTTGGCCCGTATTACCAATCCAACCGCGCCGAGCTTTCCGGGATGCGTTTCTGGCCCGTGCGCCGCTTCACGAATTATCTGATTTTCTACCGCGTGACGGGCAAGCCGCGCCGCCTGCAAATTATCCGCGTCTTCCACGGCGCGCGGGATGTTCCACAGGTATTGGGATGATTTTGCGCTGCCACAACGCGCAATGAAGCCGAAGTCATCGTGCCGGAATACAAACAGGTGGTGGAGATTTGAAAGAAAACGAAAACATCGAACATTCAACATCCAACATCCAACATCGAATGACCGGAGTTGCGCCGTCTCCAAGTGTCCCGGAGGGACAATCGAAAACAGCCCGGCGTTTCAACGCCGGGTTGCCTGCGGGGGTGGATGCGTCCCAACGGGACGGTTGAGGTTTTCAAAATGAAATCATTGGCAACGGAGGAAAAATGCGACGCCCGTTCAGCCGTCCCCGCGAGACTCACGTTGCTTTAATCCCTGAAATTCACAAACTGCACGGCCACGGGAAGTTCCTTGGCACGCACGGCGGCGATGACGGTTTGCAGTTCATCCCGGCTCTTGCTGTTCACGCGGACTTCGTCGCCTTGAATCTGCGTGGTGACCTTGAATTTGCCGTCGCGGATGAACCCGGTGATTTGTTTGGCGACGGTGGATTCGATACCCTGCTTGATCTTGATGCTCTGCCGCGCGTGGCCGAGCGGCGAAATGTCCGGCTCGCATTGCTCCACGCTTTTCAAACTGATGCCGCGCTTGGCAAGCTTGCCGATGACGATTTCGTTGAGCGTGGTGACTTTGAACTGGTCCTCGGCGGTGAGTTTGATTTCGGTTTTCTCCAGCACGATTTCCCACTTGCTTCCCTTGAAGTCGAAGCGGTTGGCCAGTTCCTTTTTGGCCTGGTTGACGGCGTTTTCGATTTCCATCGAGTTGACCTGCGAAACAATGTCGAATGAAGGCATGGCCACAGCGTAAAAGGACGGCTGGGAAAGAAAAGCGAATTTGCCAATGATCATGGCCGTGACATTTCCTCCTGGGAGCACCGGCGTCCCCGCCGGCTCGCTACGGACAACAGATTATCCACTCGCCGGCGGGACGCCAGCGCTCCCAGAAGCCGCACCGGATTATCACGCCATGCAATTTGCGGATTGAACCGCTGCACGGTTTTTGCCAGTTTCAGTTCAAACCGAACCGCTTTGAGAAAACTGTCAAATGAGCGAAATCAAATCCAACGCCGACATTGAACCGTGCCTTTCAGTCGTCATGCCGGTCTATAACGAAGCGGCGACGGTTGCCGAAGTCATCAAGGTTGTACTGTTGCAGCGTCCGGTCCAGCAACTGGTCGTGGTGGATGACGCTTCGACGGACGGCACCTGGGAAAAATTGCAGTCGGCCACGGGCGGCGATGCGCGGGTGACCTTGGCGCGGCATGAGAAAAATCAGGGCAAAGGCGCGGCGTTGCGCACGGGGTTTGCCCGGGCAATCGCGCCCGTCGTGATGGTTCAAGATGCCGATTTGGAATACGATCCGACGGAATATCACCGGCTGCTGGCTCCGATTTTGACGGGCAAGGCGGATGTGGTGTTTGGGTCGCGGTTTCTGGGCGCCGGGGCGCATCGCGTGTTGTATTACTGGCACTCGGTGGGCAACAACCTCCTGACCACCTTTTCAAACATGGCCACCAACCTTAATCTGACGGACATGGAAGCCTGCTACAAGGTTTTCCGGCGCGAAATCATTCAACAGATCAAAATTGAAGAGAACCGTTTTGGTTTTGAGCCGGAAGTGGTGTCTAAAATGGCCCGGTTGAAGGTGCGCATCTACGAAGTGGCGATTTCCTATTACGGACGCACTTATGCGGAAGGTAAAAAAATCGGCTGGCAGGACGGAGTTCACGCCTTTTGGTGCATCTTCAAATACAATTTTCTATCCCGATCATAGGTCAAACCTGATAATTCCCAATAACAATCCGTTCCGGAGCCAGCTATAATCAAACCATCATGCCAACGGCCATTTCAATCTGGGTTTGGTTTTGTGCGTATCTCAATTGCGTCGGCTGGACGCTGTCGGTGCTGCATCAATTGAACGCCGCCGGTTACGCGGTCGCGCTGCTGCTGGGAGGCGTTGCGTTCATGGCTTGGTGGAAGCAAACTTCCGGACGGATTTCCCCGCACATTTCCTGGAGAAAATTGAAACGCCATTTTCGCCGGCCATTCCCACTGGCATTTCTGATTTTGGCGGCGATGGCTTTTCTGGGCGGCGCACTCTACGCGCCGAGCAATTACGACGCGTTGGCGTATCGCCTTCCCCGCATTTTGCACTGGCTCGCGGCGGGGCAATGGCAGTGGATTCACACCGATTTTAATCGCCTGAACACGCGGGGGTGTGACATCGAATGGGTTTCTGCGCCATTCATTGTGCTGTTGAAGACCGACCGTCCGCTCTTTCTCATCAACTTCATTTCGTTTCTGCTGCTGCCGGGACTGGTGTTCAGCCTTTTTACTCGGCTCGGCGTGTGGACAGCGTGGGCGTTTCTGCGTCATGGTCTGGAAACCTCCCTGCAAATGGAAGTCTATCGCCGCGCCCCCGGCTGGACCAAGCCGATTCTTGCGCAAATAGGCTTTGATAAATCACAAATCTGAAAGGACTGGCGTTGCCCTGAATTGGTGAACAGTGGTGATATTTCCAAAGCCCATCGGTTGCATGCAAAGTAGAAATAAGAACTTTTCTGCCGGGTGTGATTTGCCCATGCTGCGCCGCTGATGAATGAGGCAGCGTCTGTCGCGCGCTGGATAGACGCCTTGAGCGCTCAGACAGTGCAACCGGACGAGTTTGTAATTGTTGACCCGAACCGCCCTTGACATTAACTCCGGACGAAATACCATTTATAGCATGAACTCCGGCAAGAGCCAACTCACGGTCAAAGCAGCAGCTTGCCCGCTCAGTCGCTCACCGTATTGCCGAGGGGAAATATAGACTATGCCCGACCCGATTTGTGCGGCCGTGGTTCTGAATTATAACGGTCGTCATCTTCTGCAGGAGAACCTCTCCTCTGTCGTCTCCGCGGCGCAGAAGGTTGAGGGTGGCTGCGATGTAATCGTGCTCGACAATTTGAGCACGGACGGCAGCGTCGAGTTTCTCAAGGAAAACTACCCGGGAGTAATAGTGGAGGTTGCCCCGAGCAACCGCATTCTATTCTCTTACAACGAACTCTGCCGGCGCATCCGGCACAAATATGTGGTGCTCCTCAACACTGACATTCGCTTGCGCGATGACAGCTTGTCGGTCTTGTTGCCCCACTGCGCTGCGCCCGACGTATTTGCCGTTTCGGCGGTTCTGCTGGACGCGGAAGGCACGACGGTTACGCGCCCCCGGGCGCTTGCGGTATCGCATCGAGGGCTACTCGGAGGCGCGGGTCTCCAGGCAAATGAGGCAGCGCCGACTCTGGACGCCGGCGCCGCCTGCGCTGCGTTTGACCGGGAGAAACTCATTGCTCTCGGCGGCTTTGACGAGCTCTATTGGCCGTACTACTGGGAAGACACGGATCTCTCGTATGTGGCTTGGAAGCGAGGGTTCCGGGTGCTGGTTGAGCCGCGGAGCATAGCGTACCACCGGCACCATGCCACCATCCCACTTAACCCTCAGAACATTGCTGTGTGCCAGCGCAATGCCCACCTTTTTTTCTGGAAGAATATCACCGACCCCGCGCTGATTGCCAAACACATTCTCTGGCTGGCCTTCCTTATCCCCTGGCGAGCAGTGCGGGGCAATTGGTCCTATCTTCGTGCTGTGTGGACCGCCTTCGGCAAACTGCCGCAGGCCCTGAAGCGGCGCCGGGAAATGAAGCCGCTCTGGACACGAACGGATGCGGAGGTCTGGGCGCTGATTCGCGGCAAAGGGCCGTCCGCACCCCCCAGCCCAGCCGGAGGCCCGACCCGGCGCGAACCGGCGAACGCGGTTTCGTTGTCAAGGTGAGGCGCTCAGCGCGCAGCTAACTTCGGGTTTGAGTTCGCACCCAGCCTGGCCGGAACCCCCCGCACGTCCTTGATGGCAAGGAGACTGAAAGCCCGGTGAGGTTTTCTTTCGATGCGCAGAAGCCCGGCCAGCAACACATCACAACTGGCAGCCCCGGGAAAGTTGTACCGGAACATCGAACCGTAGCCGCGAAATGCCTTGGCGCCGAGCACGCCATGCACAGCGTAACCCAAACCTTCAAAATCGTGGATGAACCAGCCCGAAAGATGCCGCTGGAATTCATTCCCGTACTCCGGCCCCTGCTCCAAAAAGCCGTTCGGAGTAAGAACCACGATGTACTTGGAGGTGAGGCGCTCACATCGCTCGAGCAATTCAAATCCCTGGCGTTTTGGAAAATGCTCGATCACGTCGAACAACGTGACCAGATCGAAAGGCCGGCCACCCGCGCGCTCAAGGATTATTTCGGGACTGGTGTTGAGAACGTCCGCCAGCACATAGTCATCGTGCTGCGCTCGCCTGCGAGCCTCGGCAATCGCCCCTTCGAATGCGTCCAGGCCAACCGTGCGAAGTCCCGGGCGGAACTGAGTCAGAACTGACGAGGGGCCGCAACCGATGTCCAGCGCCGCATGACAGTCACCCCGCCGAACTATCTGCCCAACGTGATCTCCAATGCTGTGCGGGGCAATGAGACGACAGAGGATGTTGTGTGCCCAGCCGATCATACGCTTGACGGACGCGCCAAAGCGGTCACCTCGGCGTTCGCCTGGCGGGAAGGCCCCGCTGGCTTGCTTAACTCATACCAGGCCCGCAGCTTCTTTTCGTCGCGGTTGTAGATTCTAATTTGGGCCGGTTTTTGTTTCAACAGGTGACGGGCCACCCGGTTGCCAAAGGAACCGGTGCCGCCGGTGATTAGGATTACTGTGCCAGAAAGATTCTTCATTGCGATTCAGTTTGCCGTGCCGCGACAGGGCTTTTGAGTTTTGCTGGCAACATCCTAGCAGAAGAGTGCCGCCCGGCAATCCCTTTTGCACCCCGGAACCCGTGCGCTTTTGTGCGGCAGGCGGAGCGCTGGTCGCGGCCCCGGCGCGTGGGTGGCTGCCCGGACCACGCCGGGGCGGAGACGGCCGACGCGTCGGGACCTTGCGGCCAAGGGCCCGCGCCTGCGCCCTTCGAAAGTCCCCTCCACGCTCCTCGCGTGCTCTCTTGGGCTTGACCTTGGGGAGACTCTTCCGCCAATCTGCCACGCTTTAAATGATTATCCGCTGGCCACCTCCATTCCACCTTGGCCAACCAGCCGCGCTCCTCAACCGGTTGCGCCGCTCGACAATAGTCTGGTCATGGGTTTTCAACGGTTTCCGCCTGGCTACGGGGCTTCTCCTGCTCCCACTGGTGCTGCACAAACTGTCCACGGAAGAGCTGGGGATGTACTATGTTTTCTTGAGCCAGGTGGCCCTGGCGCCGGTCATCGATTTCGGCTTCAGCCCCACGATCCTGCGGTTCGTTAGTTACGCCATGGGCGGCGCGGAAACGATCCAAGCCCACGGGGTGAGCAAGGGCACCGGCGCCGGCCCCAACTTCGGGTTGCTCTGGCAGTTGTTCTTTACCACGCGCGCGCTTTACCGGGTCATGGCTCTGATCGTTCTCGTGATCCTGGGCGTCTGGGGCACCTATATTGTCGAACTGCGCATCCACGAGACGCCCTCGCCCAACGTGACCCGGGTGGCCTGGCTCATCACCCTTGTCGCCACCGTACTCAACGTTTATTCTTCCTGGGCGCCGAATTTTCTACGCGGCATGGATGAGGTCCTCATTTCGGTCCGCATTACGGTACTGGCCTCCGTGGTGAGGTTCGTGCTCGCGGCCGGATTGCTGCTGGCCGGCGCGGGTTTGATGAGCCTGCCCCTGGGTGACCTCACCGGCAGTTTAATCCAGCAAGTCATCGCCCGGCGCACCTGTCTTCGGCGACTGCGGCGCCAGCCTCCGCCGGCGAAGGCGGATACCTGGCAAAACCTGCGGATCATGTGGCCCAACAGTTGGCGCCTGGGCCTGCTGTCCTTGGGCGGCTACTTGACGGTCAATGCCAATACGGCCATTTGCCTGAGCGTCCTGGGCCTGGCTGCCAACGCGCGCTATGGGCTATCGATCCAACTCTTGGGAGTCATCAGCGGCATGGCCGGCGTCTGGACCCAGGTCAAATGGCAGGTAATCGGCCAGCAGCGTGCCCGGCATGATTACGCGGCGATCCAACGAACCCTTTGGCCGCGCATGTGGCTCCAATACCTGACCTTCCTGGCCATGGCCGGCGGACTCCTGCTCTGCGGCCAGCCGTTGCTGCAATTGTTCGGCAGCGGCAAACAAATGCTTCCCTTGCCCTGGCTTGCTTTGCTGGCCCTTAACTCATTTCTGGAGACACAAGTTAGTATCTGGGGCACGCTGATTTCCACCGAGAACCGCATCCCGTTTTTGTGGCCGTCGGTAGCGGGCCACCTCCTTTCTCTCGCGCTCTCGCTAACGCTCATTCACACCACGTCGTTGGGGTTGGGAGCCTTCGTCCTGGCGCCTCTGCTGGCCCATTCCCTCTTTAACTATTGGTATTGGCCGCTTTACGCCGCCCATGGCATCCAGACATCCTGGGCGCGCTTTATGTTTTCCCGGCCGAAGGACAATCCCAGCGCGTTGTAGAGCCGCGATGCGGCCCTCACCTTTCAACAATGCGCTGGCGGAAACCATCCGCCAGCTGGCCGGTTCGCGTTCGGAAATTGTCCACGCGGCTAAACGCGCCGGCGACGTGAAATATTCCATGGCGGACACCGGCAAACTTCGCGCCGCCGGGTTCACGCCCACCTGTGACTGCAAATCAAGCCTTGAGGCCACCATCCGTTGGTTTCAAACCTCGCCCACCCAGCTTCCCGATAAATGAAAGTGGCCATCCTCACTACCGACAACCGCGAGCATGACAAAGATTATTTAAATCCAAATCCCGGCTTCGATTCGGCCCCGGCGGCAGTGTTGCGGAAGGAATATACTTTTGACGTTGGCGGGGATAACTGATAGGAATCTGCCAGCGAACGATGAAAGATTTTGAAGTCAAAACGGTTCTGGTCACCGGTGCCGGGGGGTTCATTGGCAGCCACCTGGCAGAACGTCTGGCAGAACTCAATGCCAAGGTCCGGGCGATGGTGCATTACAACGCGCTGGGATCATCGGGCTGGCTGGATGCGTCGCCCTGGCGCGATAAGATCGAGGTCGTGGCCGGCGACATCTGCGACCGCGACAGTGTGCGGACGGCGATGCAGGGGGTGGAGGTGGTTTTTCATCTGGCGGCATTGATCGCGATTCCCTATTCCTACCGGGCGCCGGACTCCTATATTCGCACCAACGTGGGCGGAACACTGAATGTGCTGCAATCCGCACGCGACCTTGGCGTCAAGCGTATCGTTCACACCTCAACCAGCGAGGTCTATGGCACCGCGCGCCAGGTGCCCATTGACGAGGCGCATCCTTTGCAGGGCCAATCCCCCTATTCCGCCAGCAAAATCGGCGCGGACAAAATGGCGGAGGCCTTCCACCTCTCCTTCGGCCTGCCGGTCGTGACCGTCCGGCCCTTCAACACCTTTGGTCCGCGCCAGTCGGCTCGGGCTGTCATCCCCACCATCATCACGCAGGCTCTCAACGGAGGGGTTGTCCGCCTGGGCAGTCTTCATCCCACGCGGGACTTGAATTATGTCTCGAATACGGTGGATGGATTTCTGCGGGCGGCGCTGGAGCCGGCCGCCATCGGGCGCACGGTCAACCTGGGTTCGGGACGGGAAATAAGCATCGGCGACCTGGCCGCCCTGATCGGACGGCTCATGGATTCTCCCATAACCGTAGTGAGTGAAGATCAGCGCATCCGCCCGGAAAACAGCGAGGTCGAGCGTCTGCTGGCCAGCAATGCGCTGGCGGCCTCCCTGTTGAAATGGCAGCCGGCCATCGGTCTTGAGGAGGGATTGCGGCGGACGATCGAGTGGGTGAAGGCCAACCGGGAAAAATATCGTCCGAACACCTACACCATCTAGTCCTGGAACCGTCCATTTCACCGAATGAAAGCAATTATTTTGGCCGGCGGCCTGGGAACACGGTTGAAACCGTTTACCGAGGTCATTCCCAAACCGCTGCTCCCCATCGGCGAAAGCTCGGTCTTGGAAATCCAGATTCTCAGCCTGAAAAAACACGGGATCACGGACATCATCATCGCGACCAATCACATGGCGGAATATGTCGAAGCCTTCCTTGGCAACGGCGACAAATACGGCGTCCGTCTCCAGTTCAGCAAGGAGCGGGAGCCGCTCGGCACCTGCGGCCCCGTATCGTTGGTGCGCGAACAACTGACCGAACCGTTCCTGTTGATGAATGGCGATGTTCTGACCACGCTCGACTTCTCGAAGGCCGCCGCTTTCGCTGATTCGATTGCGGCGAACCTCCTTGTGATGACCAAGGAAATCGCGGTGCCGTTTCAGTTTGGGAAAATCATTTCCGAGGGGGATTATATTGTCGGCGTGGAGGAAAAACCCGACCTGAAGCTGGAAATCCTCGCCGGGATTTATATATTCAAGCCGCCGATGCTCGATCTGATCCCGCGCGGTGCCTACTACGGGATTGACACGCTGATCAAGGACATGATTGCCCGCCATCTGAAAATTGCAAAATATCCGATCCGGGAATACTGGCTTGATATTGGCCGGGTGAACGATTACGAGGTGGCGCAGGAAGCCTACCGTGAGCATTTTGCCGGACTGAAGAAGCCGGTCACGCCATGAAATGCCTGATAGCCGGAGGTGCCGGCTTTATTGGCAGCCATATCACCGCGCGATTCGTCCAAGTCGGGTACGAGGTGACGGTGATTGATGGATTGCTCCCCCGCACCACGGGCCGCCGCGAAAATCTCACGGGTGCCGCCGGCATCCGCTTTTTCGATGCGCCGGTCGAACAGGTTGAAAATCTTGCGGAACTCGTGGCGGAAAACGACCTGCTCGTTGATTGCATGGGGTGGACCTGCCACCGGCTTGCCCTGCAGGATCCGCTTTACGACATGCAGTTGAACATCGGTTCGCACCTCGCCCTGATCAACGCCATCGCCCGCGGCTCCGGCAAAAAGGTGATTTCGCTCGGCTCCCGCGCCCAATATGGAAATCCCAAGGTGGAGAGGATTACGGAGGAGACGCCTTCGAATCCCCAAGATATCCAAGGCTCGCACAAACAAGCAGCGGAATCAAACTGGCAGGTTTTTTCAAGGATCAAGGGCTTGGCTGTCATCAGCCTCCGTATTGGCAACTGCTTCGGGCCGCGCCAACCCGTCTGGGGGGAAGACATCGGGCTGATCGGCACGTTCATCCGCGATTTGTTGCAGGGGCGCGAAATTGAACTCTTCGGCACCGGACGGCGGCGCCCGGTAATTTATGCGGGAGACGTTGCGGAGGCGGTGTATTTGTGCGCCCAGTCCTCCTTTCAAGGCTTTCAGATGTTCAACCTTGCCGGTGCGGACGTGGTGCTGGAGGAATTGTTGGGGCTATTGATCCGCGAGATCGGACAGGGCGCCTACAAGCTTCGGGAATTCCCGCCGGAGGTCAAATCCATTGACGTGGGCAATGCAACCTTTTCCGGTGACCGCCTGGAAAAATTCCTGGGCCGTGTGCCGCGAACCTCACTTGAGGTTGACATAAAGAAAACAGTCGCTTATTTTAGAAAAGCGTTATGATTTGGTCTTGTGATCTTGTACCCCCAATATCGGAATACGCACGAAAATATTGGGAATAAACGACGCATATTTCATCATGAAAAAAGGAATATCGTGGTTTACCCTGCCTGCCGATCTTTCAACAGAACAAAATCTTGAGCTGGTGAAAAGTGCTGGTTACGATGGGGTGGAACCTCGAACCGTCAGGTCTGAAAAGGAGTTATTTGAGCTCAAGGAAAAAGCTGATAAAACAGGCTTGGAAATACCCTCCTTTATAGAGACAGTTCATTGGAAGGCTCCCCTGTCGAGCAGCCATGTTGAAGAAAGAATGAACACAAGGAGGATATTTGAGTCGAATTTGGAATATGCCGCCAAAATCGGTTCAAATACAGTTTTATGTGTTCCGGGCGTCATGAGTCATGATACATCCTACCTGGATGTCTATAACACTGCGTTGAACGAAATCAAGATTCTGGCCAAAGTTGCCGAGAGGGTTAAGGTAACTTTGGCAATCGAAAATGTTTGGAACAAGTTTCTTCTCTCCCCCTTGGAATTTGCCCGTTTTTTAGATGAAGTGAATTCGCCCTACGTGAAAGCATATTTTGATTGCGGCAATATTTGTTTGTATGGCTATCCGCAGGATTGGATCAGGACTTTGGGAAAATCAAGAATTGCAAAAATACATGTCAAAGGCTTTTTGGATTATCCTCATACGATTGGTTTTCCCAAATCGTTGATTAGTGACGTTCCGTGGAAACTCATCATGGATGCGATACATGGCATTGATTATGATGACTATTTGACGGTTGAAATCAAGGCCGATGGCAATGGGGACAGGGAAAAAGTATTTCAATACTCAAATGAACTAAGCCGGATAATCGAAGGCCGGCTTTAACGGTCTGTATTTGCCCGCAATCATGCAGCCACCTGTGAAAATGGAAAAATTAAATCCAGAATACATCATGAGATGTCCTCTCGTGCCACAATACAAAATGTACGAGGACGAAATCAAAAGAGCGATCGAGACTGTTTTGTCTTCAGGTCACTATATTAACGGCCCCAATGTTTCGGCCTTTGAGGAAGAGTTTTCAAAGTATATTGGGTGCAAATATGGCGTGGGGGTCAACAGTGGCACGGATGCATTGATTATGGCTTTGTGGTCGCTGGATCTAAACAAGGGCGATGAAGTAATCACCACTCCATTTACCTTTTTTGCAACGTGTGCTGCAATCCGGCAATTGGAGCTGACGCCGGTTTTTGTTGACATTAATCCGGATACTTTTTTGATGGATATTGAAAAGGTTGGAGCCTTGATTTCCCCCAAAACAAGGGTTGTATTGCCAGTCCACCTGTTCGGCAATGTGGTTGATATTCCCCGCTTGAGAGAAATAGTTGGTAAAGAAATTTATATCATTGAAGATTGCGCTCAATCCCATGGTGCAAGCATTGCCGGCCGGCGCGCTGGCGCCCTTGGGGATATGAGTGCGTTCAGTTTCTTTCCTTCAAAGAATCTCGGAGGATACGGTGATGGCGGCATGGTGCTGACGGATAATGAAGCCTTTGCAAACACAATTAGAAGCCGACGGACGTTTGGCATGAAAAACAAGGATGTCTTCATGGAGCATGGGGTAAATACGAGGCTTGATGAATTACAGGCTGGAATTTTGAGGGTGAAATTGCGCCATCTGAATGAAATGAACAGCCGCAGAAAAGCACTTGCTTCCCACTATGGCGGGTTGTTAAATCCGGATTACATAAAGCCGCAAAAGATAGAGAATGGAGTTGATGCGGTTTATCATGTCTATTCGTGCAAATGCCCGGATAGACGGGATGAGCTGGCTGGTTATCTTGAGGGAAATGGCATTCAGACCAATGTGTATTACACCAGTGCGATTAGCGATCAGGAGGCTTATAAAAAGTACTATTCAAGAAAGTTCGATTTGCCCATCACAAACCAAATTACAAAATCCATCATCTCCATCCCATTCTATGCGGAAATGAAATTGTCAACTTTGGAACACGTGGCCGGGAGTATTAATCACTATTTCAGCAATATCAGGTGATCTATGCGGACTCGAGAAATCCATGTCGAGGAGATAAGCAAAATCCTGGGTTTGTCCTATTCAGGGAACAATGAAAAAATAAATGGTCTCGTCAAGCTTGTTCATTCTGACTCGGAAGCTGATTCGCTGATTACTTTCTGTGGCAATGAACTCATTCTTCCTGAAATATTATTGAATCAAAAGATTAAGGCGATTATTATCAGGGATGTGATTTATCAAACCAACCGGACGATTCCGGCAAATATGTCCGTCATTATTTCGGATTCGCCAATGGAATCGTTCTATTTTTTGCATCAATACCTTTATGAGAAAACAGACTTTTACAATGAATATGACTTCGTCAAGGAAATAGGAGTGAATTGTTCGATTCATCCCTCAGCCATTATTGAAGACGGTGTGAAGATTGGAGACAACGTAAAGATTGGGCCATTTAGTTTTATTGGAAAAGGGACTGAAATCGGCAATGACTGTATTATTGATGCCAACACTGTTATTGGGAGTGGGGGATTTGAGATCAAAGTTATAAACAAAATCCCCAAGAGCGTTCATCATGCTGGCGGTGTGAGAATTGGAAATAACGTGGAAATAGGGGCGGGCTGCGTGATTGACAAGGCGATGTTTGGCGGATCAACAATCATTGGCGGGAATACAAAGATTGATAACCTGGTGCAAATTGCCCACAACTGCACCCTGGGCAAGGATGTGCTGATTTGCGCCAATGCGCAGGTGTCCGGCAGTGTAACGATTGGTGACAGATGCTATTTGGCGCCAAGCGTCAGTATCCGCGATCAAGTCAATATTGTTCGGGATGCATTTATTGGAATTGGCGCCGTTGTTACAAAACATATCCTTGAACCCGGAACTTATATTGGCATTCCCGCAAGACGGATTAAAAAGCGTTTGTCAGGAGGTGGATGGTGAACAAAAACCTGGGCATTATTTGTTTTCTGGAACTCCTTCGAAAATTCAAAAGATGTTTTCGCCGTCGAAACAAATCAATTCCATTTATTGAAAATATTGACCATTTCAAGTCAGGCTCACCCAAAAGAAAGCGGGCTTTGATTTCACTTTCACCGGCAGCCTGGTTAACCGCTTTGCGGGAATTCCCCGGCATCAAGTTTTTCAATGTGAACGGCCTCACTTATATAATGGTAAAAGTCCTGAATGAAAACGGATATGCCGTTGATATAGTTGATATAGTGGATTATCATCCCGCCGATTTTAAGCCGGCAAAACAATATGATATCTTTATCGGGCACGGGGGACGTGTCGCTTCGTTGATTGACAAATTGGAGAAAAACAACACAGTCATCCTGCAATATGTCTCCCAGGCATACTGGAAAGAGTTTCTCCGTCAATCAACTGAACGATACGAGAGGGTTTGCGCGCAAAAAAGAATCCCGCTGATTACATCTCACATCCGTTCACATAGTGATCAGGAAAGAAAGGGGGAGGAGCATCTTGCAGAACGTGCGAAGTATTTCTTTACTGGAAACTGTCCACGAATGATCAAGGGTTATGGCAAATACGCCCATAAAATTCATGCTGTGGGATGGGCGGCGTACGTCGAAGATGATTTGATTGTCAAAGATCGTGATTTTGATGAGGGCAGGAAGGGATTCCTTTATGTGGCTGGAACCGGTGGTAATATACAAAAGGGGCTTGATTTACTGCTTGAAACATTCGCCCGCACACCTGATCTGAGCCTTTATATTTATTGCGATGTGGAAAAAGAGGTGCGCACGTTATTCCGAAAGGAATTATCATTGTCTAACATTCAGTATATTTATCATTATAGATTTGGCCTCCTGCGCAAGCATCTTCGCACCATCTTAAAACGGGTAAACTTTACGATTACCGCTCCCATTGATACGGGTATCGGGACTGCCTTTCTTGGAAGTCTTGGGATTGGACTAATTCCTGTTGGTTATGCCGATATGCCTTGTTCTCCCGCCAATAGCCATCTTGCAAATTCGTGGCAAATTGAAAGCCTGGTCAGTAATGTTAGAGAAGCAAGCCGCATGCCCGTGGAGTGGTGTCAACAGGCTTCGGCGTTAAGCCTGCAAAATTTTCGAGACAATTGGAGCCCTCAGGCATTTGAAAAAAGGTTTTCTGAATTTATCAGAGAGTGCTGACCGAAACGTCTGTGCCGGGGGTTTGGGGTGCTGTGCGGCATGCTTTGGCTTTGCCGCAGTCGGAAGTTGCAGCCCTCGGCAGGCGGGCCATCCAGTTCGACAATATGCTTTTCAAACCGGGGTGTTGCTGCGCAACCTTTTGAGACGTCATGCGCCAGGTCGCCGTATCGGACAAGACGTGAACTATGAAAGTGGCCCTTATTACCACCGACAATCGAGATCACTTTCGGAAATATGATCTGGATGCGCCGTGGTTATCTTCTCCCATCGAGGTTCTGCTGGAACCGTTTCAATCGGCTGGTATTGAAGTTCATATCCTGTCTTGCACCCAGCGGATAATGCGCTCACCGGAAAAACTCGCGCCGAACGTCTGTTTTCACAGCCTTCACGTTCCGAAGATTGGCTGGCTGCGCACCGGTTATCAGGGCTGCATCCGTGCGGTTCGGAGAAAACTGAAGGAAATTCAACCGGATATCGTGCATGGGCAGGGCACGGAGCGCGATTGCGCCATCAGCGCGGTGTTTTCCGGTTTTCCCAACGTGGTTACGATTCACGGCAACATGGCGGAAATGGCCAGATTGTTCAAAGCGCCGATCGGCAGCTTCCACTGGCTGACAGCGCGGCTGGAAAATTTCGTGTTGTCACGGACGGCGGGCGTTTTATGCAATTCCGCCTATACGGAAAGTCTGGTCCGCCCGCGTGCGCGCCAGGTCTGGCGCGTGCCGAATGCCTTGCGGGAGGCCTTCTTTTTGAAAGCCTTGCCGGTCGGGAACAAGTCCCGGTGCATCCTGCTCCATGTCGGCGTCGTCAGCGAAAACAAGCAGCAGTTGAAGATGCTGGAAGCGGCCCGTTCCCTGCACCGGCGAAAACTGGATTTTGAGGTGCATTTTATTGGCCCGGCCAATACCCGTGACGCCTACGTCCGGAGTTTTCTGGAACAGGTCAGGCAGGCGGAAAAGGAGGGCTGCGCGCGTTACCTGGGAGAAACCAGATCCACCGATGAATTAATCCAGCATTTCGATCAAGCATCGGCCCTGGTCCATGCGCCGGTTTGCGAAGCCTTTGGACTGGTTGTTGCCGAAGCGTTGGCGCGGAATTTGAAATTGTTCGGGATGCGGGCGGGAGGGGTGGCCGACATCGCAGAAGGCGTGCCCGACGCGGAACTGTTTGCCGAAAATGACTGGGCCGGTCTGACCGATGCGATGGCCCGCTGGATTGGGCAGGGGCACCCCGGGACCGATGGCGCTGCTGCGGTCATGCGCCAGAGGTATCATCCCGAAATTGTGGCGCAACGGCACCTTGAAATTTATCGCGAAGTGCTCAGTACGCGCTCATAGACAGTTTTCAGCCGGTTGGCAACATCCTTCCAACTGTATGTCGCGTAGTTTTCAAAACAGGAATGTTCATTTGGGGCGGTTGGTGAAGAGGAGCACGGGTTTTTGTTGGGGATCGGGCGGGGCGGCCAGCACGGAGTGGTGGCCATCCGGGTGGAGGCAAAGCACCACCTTGCTGCCCGGGGGTCTTTCCATTCGCAGCCGCTGCGTGCCGATGGGCACGCGGCCAGCCCTGTAGACGCAATCGGAAATCACTGCGGTTGCAGGTGACGGCGAGGAGAGTGGTGATGACCACTGGAATGCCTTTGGCTTGGGCGAAATGAATGTGGTCCAACGGCGCGATTCCGAAATAATGGATCAAATCGCCCTTTTGCGAGTTGTCCCACCAGCGCACAGGTTCCACCTCCAGGCCGATGGATTGCAATGCCGCCTGGGTTTGTTCAATATGGGTTTGCATTCCGCCGTGCGCCAGCGCGAAGGGGAGGCTGTGGTAAAAAAGGATTTTCATTGGCTGGGGAAAAATGGGCGGAAATGGAATTGAGGTTGCAGCCGGTTCATCAGTTGGAATATATTGGGCATCGTTGAACGAATGTTGTCCATGATGCACGACTGGTTGTAATTTGTCAGCAAATGAGTAATGCCCCGGCCATTTTGCGCTCGCTGGTCATCTTTGCGGTGATTGTGCCGCTGGCGTTCTTTGTTGGCTATCTGCTTACCAACCCGCTGGATTATACAACGTTTGCGTATGCAGGCGTTCTGGCGTTGGTGTTGGTTTTCCCGTTGCTGCTCCGCTGGCATTATCCCCTGTTGTTGTTCAGCTTGAACACAAGTTTGGTCATGTTTTTTATGATGGGACGACCCGCTTTCTGGCTGGTGATGGTGGTGTTGAGTCTGGGCATATCGCTGTTGGAGCGGGCATTGAGCATTCAAAAGCGCTTTATCCGCGTGCCGCAAATAATCTGGCCGCTGATCTGCATGCTTGGCGTGGTGCTTTTTACCGCCAAGTTGAACAGAGGGATAGGTTTGCACGCGTTTGGCTCGGAGGTCTATGGTGGCAAGAAATATATTTTTTTGGTCTTGAGTATTTTGAGCTACTTTGCTCTCACGGCACAACGCATCCCGCCGGAGCGGGCCAAACTGTATGTGGCGCTGTTCCTTCTCGGAGGGGTCACGAATCTTATCGGTGATTTATACCCCGTCACCCCCTCTTTTCTTCATTTTATCTTCTGGCTATTCCCGCCCAGCAGTTCCTTCAGTGATATGTTTGAGGTGGGAGTGACTCGTCTGGGTGGTATTGGCTTCGCAGCAAGTGCCTTCGTTTATTGGTTGATGGCCAGATACGGACTTCGCTGGATTTTTCTTTCAGGCAAACTGTGGCGGCCGGTTTTGTTTGTCATGGTTTCGATGATGATTTTTTTGGGTGGATTCCGCACAGCGATTATATCATATCTAGCCATCTTCGGGTTGCTGTTTTTTCTGGAAGGATTGCACCGGACACGGGCGTTGCTGGTCTTCATGATGGCAGGGATGCTGGGCATCGCCCTAATCATCCCGTTCGCCTCCCATTTGCCCTTTACGTTTCAACGGTCGCTGGCGTTTTTGCCGCTGAATTTGAGCACAGAAGCCAGAGCGGCGGCTGATGATAGTTCGGAGTGGCGCTTCAAGATGTGGGAAGCGCTGCTCCCACAAGTGCGTTCAAACCTTCTCCTAGGCAAAGGTTACGCCATTTCCATGGAGGATTATGAATTCATGGGATACGACACGGCCTTTCATTCCCTGGATCCGAGCCAACAAGGGCTCGCGCTTTCCGGCGATTATCACAGCGGCCCGCTTTCGGTGGTTCTGCCGTTGGGTATTTGGGGTGTCATTGCCTTTCTTTGGCTTATGCTTGCCGGTTTGCGAGTGATGTATTGCAACTTTCGGCATGGGGACGAGTCATTGCGGACAGTTAACGCCTATTTGTGGGCCTATTACCTTTATTCCTCGTTCCGATTTTTATTTATATTCGGAGGGCTGAATGGTGACATGTTAGTATTTGCCAGCACGATTGGATTTAGCATTGCGCTGAACGGCGGAGTATGCCGGCCCGCGCCGCAACCGGTTCAAGCACGACAGCCGATGGTTCATCCGGCAAAAATCCTGCCGCGAACGCGCCCGGCTTTTCAGCGATAAAGGAACCGGTGCCTCAATGGCCTTCACAGCGCCTGCTTTGAAACCCAAACTGCTCATCGTTGAACTCTGGGGACTGGGTGACCTCGTCATCGCCACGCCGTTTTTGCGCGCGGTGGCGGAACGGTTTGATGTCACGCTGCTGGCCAAGCCCTTCGCGCTCGATTTGCAACCCCGTCTCTGGCCGGGTGTGAAAGTTGTCGCGTTCACCGCGCCGTGGACGGCCTTCAAAAACAAATACCAGCTTTGGCGCTGGCCGCTGTGGGAAATGATCCGTTTGCGCCGGAAGCTGGCGGCGGAACAGTTTGAATTCGGCCTTTCTGCGCGCTGGGATCCGCGGGACCATCTGCTTTTGAAAATATTTGCCGCAAAAAACCGGCTGGGCTTTCCGCGCACGCGCAGCCGGATTTTTTTGACGCAACCGCTCGCGCGCCCCGAACCCCAGGCGCACCGTTACGAATCCTGGCGTACCATCGCCCGCGCGTTAAATGTCCAGCTTCCGCCCCGCGATAAAATCTCCCTGCCCGCCGTGCCGGGCCGCGAAACGGTTTTGATTCACACGGGCGCCGGACAACCCGTCCGCGTGTGGCCGTTGGAACATTACCAGCGGCTCGCGGCGCGTTTGCGCCAAAAAAACATCCCGGCACTCATTGCCTGCGATCCGGACCAACGCGCTTGGTGGTTGCGCGCCGGTGAGGCGAAGGTGACAACGCCATCCACCGTGACCGAATTGCTCGCGTTGATTGATCAAGCGGGGGCATTCATCGGCAACGATTCCGGCCCCGGACATCTGGCGGCATTTTGCGGCGTGCCAACCTTTACCATTTTCGGGCCGCAATTGCCGGAGTGGTTCGCGCCCCTGCATCCGGCCGCGGAATGGATCGAAGGCAAAGCGTGCCCTTACAAACCCTGCTCGGACTACTGCCGGTTTCCGACGCCGCACTGTTTGTGGAAGGTTGGTCTGGACGAGGTCTGGCAACGCGCGGAAAAATTCGCGGGCCGGCATTTGCGCGGTGAGGCGTGAAATTTTAAGGAACGGGAACAAGTGGAATCCTGATTTATTGCAGTGTCGGCGTTGGCGCCGATAAATTTGAGCCGCAAGCCAGACGGTACGAAATTAGGGGCGAGGCCAGGAAATCCCCGCTTGCCAATGCCCCTTGGTTTCCGTTTTATGGAGCCGGAAATTTACCATGAAACCTGCGTCCGGCCGTCGGGCCGGGTATGGCACGATGCAAAACATGCTGACGTTCATGCGAAAGGTGCGAGTGGCCCTGACCCCGCGCAACTGGCTGCTTAAATCGAAACTGGCGAATGGCGCCATCGTTTGTGGACAAAACCGTCCGGGATTTGGCGGACGCGGCGTTTACATTTTCCGCGATGCGTTGGAGCCGGAGTTCGAACACGTCGAAAATTTTCTGGAACCAGCGGGCGTGTTTCTGGATGTTGGCGCGAACACGGGCATTTATTCGCTCAAGGCGGCGAAATTTCTCGGCGAACGGGGCGGCATCGTCATCGCGGTGGAACCGTTTCCGGACATGCTGGCCACCTTGAACCACAACATCCGGTTGAACGGCTTCACCAATGTGCGTTTGCGGAGTTTCTGCTTGGGCGAAAAAACCGGGCCGGCAGACCTTTGGATGAACTTCCGGCGGCCCGCCTCGTTCAGCACCGTCCGCCGCGATGAAACGGCGGCCTGCCTGTCCACCTTGATCGTGACGCTCGACGAAGTTTTCCCGTGGGAGAATTTGAACCGGCTGGACTACGTTAAAATTGATGTCGAAGGCGCGGAACAACAGGTGCTGGCCGGCGGGAGAAAAACCATCGCGAAATACCGGCCCATCGTCCAGATAGAAGTCAACATCAGCGACGCCCGGTTGAGCCTTCCGGACTACACCATGTTCCAGGCCCCCGACAGTCCGAACAAGGTCTGCATTCCCAAAGAGAGTCCCAAACTCAAGGTCGCGGAGCAACTGGGCTGGAGCCGGAACAGTTAGTCCGGTCAAAAGGCCGGCCCCGGACGGTTCATTATTGATTAATCAAAACGGATTTGGCACAAGTTGTCATGCGTCAGATTCTGCTTAAACTGAGCCGCGCCATTTTCCACTGGCCACCCCTGCCCGCTTCAGTTCAGGAGAAGCAATCACTGATCGTCCGCTTTGGCTGCCAAAGAGGGTTAAAAAACTTCATCGAAACGGGCACCTTCCAGGGAGACATGGTTGAGGCGCAACGGGGAAACTTTCACAAGCTTGTCACCATCGAACTGGGCGACACGCTTTACGAGGCCGCCAAACGCCGCTTCGCGGCTCATGCCCATGTTCAGGTGCTTCATGGCGACAGCGGCACCTTGCTCCCGGAAGCAATCCGCCTGACCGAAGGGCCGGCCCTTTATTGGCTGGATGCTCATTACTCAAGGGGAATCACGGTCCGGGGAGACCAGGAAGCCCCGATTTTAAAAGAACTCTCCATCATCGCCGCGCAGGGTCAGCCGGGTGACGCAATCTTGATTGATGATGCGAGGCTCTTCGGCCTGCGGTTGGGATACCCCCGGCTGGCAACGGTCCATAAATTTGCCGCCCGGGAATGGCCCGCCCACTCTTTCCGTGTCGAGTCGGATGTCATTTGCATCCTTCCGCCCTGATGCGGGAGACTGCCCGGCGGGAAATGGTGCGGACGCCGGAACGTTGAAGGGGTTTTTTACCCTTCAAATTCTTGCGGACGAATTCCGGCGCGTTTGCGCGTGGGAGGCCAGGGCCTGATCATAAAACGACCGCATGGTCTCGTTGATCTGGCGCATCGTGAAGTTCCGCTTCACATGTTCCCGCGCCCGGACCGACATCGCGGCCAGCAACGGGCGGTCGCGATCGATTTTTTCCAAAAAGGCGGCCATGGCGGCGACGGCTTCATCCGGTGTCGTGGCGGGAGCCGCGTAGCCGGTCTCGGGTGTGATTTGCGAGGCTGGCCCGCCAATGTCCAGGCAGGCCACCGGCCGGCCCGCCGCCATCGCTTCGAGACACACGTTGCCGAAGCCCTCGTGCAACGCGGGATGCATGAGCACGTGCGATTGCCCGAGTTTTTGCAGCACGTCCTGGTAGGTCGGCAGGACCCCGAGAAATTTGACCCGCGACGACATCCCGGTTTGCGCGGCGGTCTTTTCCAGTTCGCCACGAAACGGACCGTCATTGATGATCCACAACTCCGCGTCCGGACTTTTTTGGGCGAACAACGCAAACGCGCGGATGGCCAGATGAAATCCCTTCCAATGAACGTGGCGTCCGATGCAAATGGCCCGGAACGGTCCCGGCGGCGGCTCCGGCAGCCGGTCGAACTGGGCAAGTTCCTCGTCCGTAAGCGCTATCTGCGGCATTTGTTCCACGCGGCGGACCCCAAGCTTCCGCAACGCCTCGCAGCTTTCACGGGTGACGCCGATGCCGATGGTGGCGGTGGCGGCGGTATGGCGCAGCGCCCGGCTTTTGCAGGACCATTTCCTTGCGCCATCCCGCAGGGATTCCAGCAACCGGTAACGCAGCGGCAGTTCGGCGACAAATGACCGGGGCGGGGTTTCCGCCGCGCCGACCGGCCCCCAGATGAACGGAAGGTCCAGCACGCGCAGGCCGCTGGGCGACCAGTAACGTCCGTAGGTCACATGATGGGCGAGATCGAAACCAATTTGCCGGTGGAGTTCGCGCACGACGCCGGTGAGTTTTTCCTGCCAGAGATGATAGTGGAGGGCTTCCAACGGTCCGCGTCCGCACATCCAGCGGAAGGCAGGCGGGAGTTTGAAAAAAATGGGATGGAAATTGGGCAGCGGATTTTTTGCCAGCCACGATTCGTTCAGTTCACGATATTGGTCGCCATCCACGATGACGGCCCAGACTTCGTGTTCCCGCAGGGCGTCGTTGATGGCACGCCAGGCAACGCCGGGTTCGGAAGTCTTGCAGGGGAAACAGGAATAGGTTGAAAGCAAAAGTTTCATTGCGGTGTCCCAACGCGGGCAAGGTATGGACGGAACAAGTCCAGTCAAGCAAATCACGTCACAGCCGGTTCCACCAAACCGACGTTGGGTTGGGCGCGTCCATCGTCACCCGCCGTTCCGGGCTTTGCAGCGTGTAAATTGAATAGTGCGTTGGTTTCAAATTGAAATGTCCGGCCGCCAGCCGGCGCAGGCGATGATGCACGATCCAAAGCGGCTTGAGCGTCCGCACCCAGCCCGGCGCCATCGCCTCGGCCTCGGCTTTTTCGCGGATGGCGTTGGGCTTCAGGCCCATGTTTTCGCCGGCGTCGGTAAACACGGAGGTGAACGAATCGCACACGGCCATCGGCACCCGGTTCTTCATCAAGGCGCGCACCCAGTGGAAATCACCCAGGTCCCGCCACCGGGTATCGAAGAAAATCCCGCGCTCATGGATGACGCGGCGGCGGATGAAGATGCCTGAGGTCAGCGCCAGGAAACGAAACCACATGTGTTGCGGGTGCGGCATCAGCGAGGGCCGGTGGCAGATATATTTTCCTTCGATGTCGGTGACGATGCTGCCGGCGAGTGCTACTTCAATTTGCGGATTTTGCTCGAAGAAATCATGCATGACCTTGAGCGCTCCGGGCAGGTATTGTTCGTCGCAGTTCAGGTAGGCGAGGATGTCGCCTTGTGCGCGCCGATAACCGCGGTTGACGGCGTCATACATGCCGCCGTCCTTTTCAATGAAGGCCTTCACGCGCCGGTCCCGCGGCAGCCAGTCCTGCGTGCCGTCGTCCGAACAGGAATCCTGCACGATGTGCTCCAGTTCGACACCTTGCTGGTCGGCGACGGAAGCGATGCAGAGCTTGAGCCACTGTGAATTGCGGAAGCTCGGAGTGATGATGGAGAATTTCATGCGGATTTATCCCCGCGCCGGCTAAAGATCCTTGCGGCGGATTTTGAGCTTGGTGGCTCCCGGAATCGCCCGTTGACTGACCAGGACAAGGTAGCCGCCCCCGCCCGCGCCCGACAGTTTCCACCCAAAAGATTTTCCGGCGTATTGCTTGATGGCGGTCCGGACGTTGCGGTCCATCATTCTTGGAAACATGCTGATTTGCGCCTCGAATGAAGCGCGCACCTGCCGTCCAAATTCCTCCTCGTCCCGGGTTAAGATGGCCTGCCAGCAGCCATCCGCCGCAGCGGCGAGAGCGCGAACCCGCGTGGGCGTGACCCAGGTGTCCTGGCGAACCCGGAAATCGGACTTGCGCGGCCCCAGCGCGACCAGATGGAGGCGCTCTTCAATCCAGCGCAGGATTTCCTCGTCGTCCACCGAGGTAATCTTGTTGGGCCAGTATTCGCCGCTGTAGTCCAAGCGGTTCAATCCCGGATAAACGATGCCGATGGCATCCTGGGAGCCGGAAAATTCCCGGGTGCCGGGCGGATTCTCGTAGGAAAAAAGCATCCGGGCCGTTTTCTCCTTATCCCCGCCGGGAAGATCCGTCTGCCACAATTCGATGGCCCGCCGCCGCGAACTGGAGGCCATGCCGCTGCGTTCGTTGAACTCCATCGTCGGCTCCACCGAAATGGTCAGCACCGGCCCGGCTCCGTGTCTGGACACAAACGTCTGGTCCAGCCAGCCGCCGGCAAGGTCGAGGCGATAAGGGATCCGGCATTCCTTCCTTAAACTGGTTGTGGATCGGGCGGGGAGATGCTCCCGCGGATCGCGCCGGAGGACGACATATTCAATGCCAAGGCGCTTGCACAGTTGCGCCTTGGCGGGCGTGTTGCCATCCTCGTTCACCACAAAGAAGGCGGGCGAAACCCGCCGCAACTCCTTCAGAAAATCCATGATGCCCGAACCGCTGTTGATGTAGCACGCCTTCACGTGTTTCAACGCTTCGAGCAGGTATTTGCGTTCTTCCTGCGTGGTCACCGGGTAACGGCCTTTCAATTCCTTGAGGGTCCGATCGGAGCCGATCCCCACATGCACCTCGCCCAAGCCCGCCGCTTCTTCCAGAAAACGGACGTGCCCGCTGTGCAGCATGTCGAAACAGCCACTAACGAAAACTTTTTTTTTTGGCATAATGGAATCTCTAGGTTCAGTCAGGAGAAAACCGGCCCAGTTGAAACCGTTTTCCCCGGCAACTCTTTATCGGACGCGACATGATAAATTCCCTTCACCTGCTGCAACCAGCAAATTGTTCCTGGTTCGCCACGGCCGTTTTGCCCGCCGCGGCCGGGTTTGACGTTTGCAGGTGAAGGGGGCTGAAGTTTCATTTCCGCATTGCGTGGATGCCTCGGTCACCTCCGGGTCCACCAGAGTCCCGTGGGTTTGGGCACATCAAACTGAACCCGCTTTTCCGGGCTTTGCAGCGTGTAAATGGAATAGCTGGTCGGTTTCAACGAAAAATGGCCGGCGGCAAGGCGCCGCAGGCAGTGGTGCGCGATCCACAACGATTTCAACGCCCGCACCCATCCCGGGGGCAGGGCCAGAGTTTCTTTGGATTCGTGGATGGCGCTGGGGCTGAGACACAGGTTGTCGCCGGTGTCGGTAAAAGCGGACTGGAAGCCGTCCATTACCTTCATCGGCACTTTGTTTTTCATCAAGGCCATGACCCAATGTAAATCCCCGACCACCCGCCAGCGTGTGTCGAAGAAAATGCCGCGTTCGTGAATGACCCGCCGCCGGATGAATACCGAACTGGTCAGCACCGGAAAACGGAACCAGATGTGGTGCGGATGCGGCACCAGCGCATGGCGATGGCAGATGTATTTTCCTTCGCCGTCGGTGACGATGGTGCCGGCCAGCGCAACTTCGATTTCGGGATGCGCTTCAAAAAAATCATGGACGGTCTTGAGCGCGCCGGGCAGATATTGTTCGTCGCAATTGAGATACGCGAGGATGTCGCCTTGAGCGCGGCAGTAACCGCGGTTGACGGCATCATACATGCCGCCGTCCTTTTCGATGAAGGCGCTGACGCGGCGGTCTCGCGGCAGCCAGTCCTGGGTGCCATCGTCCGAACAGGAATCCTGCACGATGTGCTCGAGTTCGACGCCTTGCTGGTCGGCCACGGAGGCGATGCAGAGCTTGAGCCACTGTGAATTGCGGAAGCTCGGAGTGATGATGGAGAATTTCATGGCAGGCTTTGTCCTAATACCTGGGTCCCGACGATCGTTGTCGGCAGCGGTTTTCCATGTTCGTCGAGCCAGGGCACCAGTTCCCGCTGGCTGGTTATTTCGCCGCGAAGAATGGCCAGAATCAAATTGTGAGTCAGAATGGTGTTGATTTTTGGCGAATAGGTGATGGGTTCGTTTGCGCCGGGCGGTTTAACGATGAATGGCACACGCGTATCATGGCTGCCGAATAAATCGGACGACCCCAACGAATGGTCGGTGCTGATGATCAGCCAGGTTTTATCCCATTGCCCTGAGGTTTCCATGGCGCGGCGCATCTGGCCCAGTTCCTGGTCGGCCAATGCCAGGTTTCTCAGGTAGCCGACGGTTCTGGACATGCCCCAAAAGGTGAATTGATCCTTTTTAGGCAGATAAATGCCGGGCGTATGCGGTGGCGGCAGATGCAGCAAGGTTAAACCGTAAACAGTGTTGGTCACCAGCGAAAGTGATTCCCTCAAACTGTCCCGGCAGACGCCGATGAAAATCCGACGGATATGCCATGACCAGGGAATGCAGCCGATCTCCCGCCGCATTGCGGTCGCAATCGTTTTTGCGCGTGCGGGCTCAAACATCGGGAAGGGATACCAGGCGCAATAATTCAATCCTTTGCCCAGGATACGATCGTAAGGATGATACCAACCGACGAGGGCGGTGTTCGCGCCCAGTGCCCGCGCTTCAGCGAACACTGACGGCAGTTTCTGCCAGGTGGTGTCGGCCCCCGTATCGGCGACCCGAACATTCAAATCCGAGGCGTTGGCAATGCCAACGTCCGAAATCCGTTGGCCCGAAATCAGCGCCGGCATCGAGCTTATGGTGCTGCTGTGGGGCGAACAGGCATTGACGCAAAACAGCGATTCGCCGCGCAGCCGGTCGAATTCCGGAAGTTGCACGCCGGCCGGCCGGTTTTCAAATGCCACGCGGTAATCCGTACAATCAAAAACAATCCACAGCACGCGCGGCTGGCCCTCGCGAACCGGCGCCGGCGGCGGCAAAACCGGCTCATAGTCCGCCTGTTTCAAGTGCATCACGCCGAGCGACAACAACCCGATTTTCGCCAGCGTCAATAACGCCAGCGGCGAGACGACCACCACCAACACGGTGACGACCCTGGCCACCCGCCGGTGTTGCCAGACCACCAAGGCCAGCAAAACCATCGAGCAAAATATCACCACCGGCCGCTGGAAAAACACCACGACCTGATAGTCCGAAATGTGAAAGACCTGGTGGCGGACAAAATCCACCGGAACCAACAGCAAAACCAAAAAGGCCATGTGCAAGGCAAAATGCAACAGGCGGTTCTGAAAACGCCGCCACACACGCATCGCCAGCCACACCGCGGCTGCCAGCCAGAGGATATTTATCAGGAGGGCCAGCGTTGACGACGTCTGGATCGGTAGTTTGTTGAAGTAGCCCCGATCCGTGTCATACAATATCGTGAACCACGCATTGGCAAAACACAGGTTCGCCAGCGACACTGCCACGATGCCGTCCTTGATTTTTTGTTTCAGCGGCTGCGGCAACGGGACGGTACCCTCATGATGCTCCGCCGGAGGCGCGGTTTGTGTGGGCGCGCTCAATTTCCATCGCCCTTTCGCTTCAGACAATACATCCGCCGCTGTGTGCCCGGCAGCGCGAGCGACCGGACAATTTCAAAGTACGGCGTGCAAGCCTGCTCGAAAACCGCCGCGTTCAGCGAAGCGTGCAGAGCCGCGCGCCCTCGCGTCAGGCGGCGGAACATATCATCCTTAGGTTCAACAAACTCAATCACAAGTAACGAATTGGTTACTTCATAAGCCAGCCGCAGAATTTCTTCAAGCGGAATCCGTTCCGTCACCAGCAGGTGGTGGATCAACGCCAGCATCAGCACGCCATCGAACGCACCCGTCGCGCGGTCAAGGAACGACGGGCACTCGCCGTTCCGCCAGCCGAGCGCCGGGCTGGGGTGCGCCAGATTCACGACCAGCGGCAGAATGTCCAATTTTTGTTCGCGCGCGCGCTGCCAGATCGCGCCGGCGCACGCCGCATCCAGATCAACGGCCACCACTTCCGCGCCCGCCTGCGCCGCCAGCGCGCTGAAATGGCCGGTGTTCGCGCCGGCATCCAGCACGCGCGCCGGTTTGAACTCGCGCAACGCCTCGTTCACAAATTTTTCCTTGGCCGCAAACGCCGGGTCGTCGTAACTGTGCGTGGCCATGTAATCCGACCACACCGATTTTTTTTGCGCGACCGGCTTGAGCGAGTCCAGCGTTCGTTCCAGGCGTTTAAAAAGTGATTCGAGGATGAAGCGCGCCTTTTCCGTGTTCGCCAGCAAATGCGGCTGGTAAATCTTTTGGTCGTCCGGGCTGGTCTTGCGCGAGAGCCAGGTGGGAATCGAAACGAGTGAAAGCATTCGCGGTGTGAATTTTTCCAACGGACCGCAAAAGCGGTAAACAGCCTCCGGTTCAATTCCGTCCCGGCGCGTCGTGAACAGTTCCGTCAGGGGCAAACCCCAGCGGCGGCTGGCCAGCAGCGGCAGAAGAAACGTGCGGACGAACTGCGCCTCCGGCAGCCAGATCGGATCGCCGGGATTCCGTCGTTCAAATGACAGCGCGTCAATGAACACCGGTTCGCTGCCGCGAAACAAAATATTATGCGGAGTGGCATCCTTCAGACCGAAACCGTCCGCGAGCGCGGCCTGGGCGAGTTCGAGCGTCAAACGACCGGCGTCCCAGAGCATTTCGGGCGGCCATTCGTGCGGATAGCTCGGAAACGGAATGCGCTCATGCTCAAAGACCGCGCCCCCGGGCTGCGCGTGGAAAACCGGCTGCAACTCCGGCGATTCGCGAAGCGTGGCGGTTTCATCTTCGTTCAGGCGGCGGGTGGAGACAAATTGTTTCCGCGCGATGAACTGGCGCGCGCAATTGGTTTGCAGGAATTGTTCGAATTCAGAAATGGCATCCGTGGCAACGAAGCGCAGCACGCGACCATTGAAAGAACAACAACAACCCGCCGGATCGCGAAATGATGGCGCGGATTGTGGCATCACCGGACATTAGATTTGGCTTTCATTGTTTCTTCGGCGGGAATTTCCACAACGACGCCCGGAGGTTTCTGGCCGCGCCCGAACATTTTCCGGAATACACCGACGATCCACCGCCGGGTTTTTTTCAGGTAGAACAGCAAGCCGACAAATGCCGCGATGATGGATTGCCAGAGCAAAGCACCCACGCCGGGATCAATATATGCCAAAAGAATTGTCATTGAACGATTTCCGATACGTTAGACGTAGAGAGGTAAAGCCTAGGTTTCAGCCATTTCCCTGTCAAGATTTTGTTCGGAATCGTTGCGCGATGGGAATGCGCCGGCCCATGCCGAAGGCGCGCGGCGACACTTTCAGTCCCGGCGCGGCCTGGCGGCGTTTGTATTCGCTGAACGTGACTTTGTTGATCACGTCATTGACCACCGCCGCGTCAAATCCGAGCCGGATGATTTCCTCCTTGCTCAAATTTTGCACGACGTAGGCGTCCAGAATTTGGTCCAGCGTTTCGTAGGGCGGCAGCGAATCCTGATCCTTTTGGTCTGGCCGCAACTCCGCGCTCGGCGGTTTTATGATTGAAGCGGCGGGGATGATTTCGCATTCGCGACCCGCTCGCGACGCCAGGTCGGAGTTGATCCAGCGCGCGATTTTGTAAATGTCCGTCTTGAAAACGTCCGCGATCACCGCCAGCGCCCCGCACATGTCGCCGTAAAGGGTGCAATAACCGACGGCCATTTCCGATTTGTTGCCGGTCGTCAGCACCAGCGCGCCAAATTTGTTTGACAGCGCCATCAATGTCACGCCGCGCAGCCGCGACTGGACATTTTCCTCGGCCTCGTTCGGCCTGGTTCCGGCAAAAACTTTCGCCAGTTGCTTTTCCACCGATTGAAAAACGGGTTCAATCGGCAAAACCTCGTAGCGAATGCCGAGATTTTTTGCGAGTGCCTCGGCGTCGCTCAAACTGCCTTCGCTCGAATAACGCGCGGGCATCGAAATACCCAGAACTTTGTCCGGGCCAAGCGCCTCCACCGCGAGCACGGCCACCAGTGCGGAGTCAATGCCGCCGGACAACCCGACAATCACCGATTTGAAACCGCATTTGTGAACGTAATCGCGAATGCCGAGCGACAACGCGGAAAAAATCTGCTGCTCGCGCGGCGGAAATTCAAATTTGCAGGAGACGACGCAAGGAGTCTCTGATTCTTTTTCAATTTGAGCCTCGTCACCCCGGCTCCTGCTAAAACTCAAATCCGCCACAAAAATTTCTTCTTCAAATCCTTTTCCGACCGCGATCACTTCGCCGCGCGAATTGAGCACGACACTGTGGCCGTCGAAAATCAATTCGTCGTTCGCGCCGACGAGATTGACCTGTGCCAGCGGCACGCGCTCGTCGCGCGCGACGCGTTGAAGCATGGCGAGCCGGGCCTTTTCCTTGCCGTCATGCCACGGCGACGCAGAAATGTTAAGGATGATTTCCGCGCCTTGCCCGGTGAGTTCTTTGATCGGGTCGCGGTGATAAAGCCGTTCCGGCCAAAAATCTTCGTCATTCCAGATGTCCTCGCAAATCGTGATGCCGAGCTTGCGGCCTTTGAACTCAAAAGGGACGGCGCTTTTGGCCGGCTCAAAATAGCGGTCTTCGTCAAAAACGTCGTAGGTCGGCAGAAGACTTTTGTGCGTGCGCCAGATGATTTTGCCGTTTTGCAAAACGGCGGCGGAATTGCGAAGTGCGCGTCCGGGACGTTCGGAATTTTCGTCAACGTAACCGACGCACAATGGAAGCGGGCCGATGCTTTTGGCGGTTTCGGCGAGTGCGGCAAGATTGGCTTGGACGAAATCGGCGCGCAGAAGCAGATCGCGCGGCGGATAGCCACAGAGAAACAATTCCGGCGCGATGACGAATTCCGCGCCGAGCGCGCGGGCTTTTTCGCAACCGGCAATGAGCTTTTGCCGGTTCGTTACAAAGTCGCCGACAGTCGAGTTGAGTTGGAGCAGGCCGATTTTCAAGGCCCTCAGAATAATTGCCACCTGTAGTTTCGCAATGCTTTAGTGCGGACACGCCAAAGTTTCCTCGCGGCTGGCCAGATAAACGGCGGCGGTGTGTGGGCAAAAACAACCAGTTTTATCGGCGTCATTTGCAGTCACAGTCCATCGGGGATAGGGTGGCGCTGACAGAATTTGTTTAATTTTGACGAAGGCGTCACGTTTCATTATTTTCGCACGCAATGAAAGTCCTGGTCTGGGAAATCAGTGAACTGGTCTGCTCCCGCCGGAATAATTTTATCTGACCATCCGCTGCGTGGCGGCCGCATAAGTTAAATCAGAACCCTTGCGGCACCGGAACCAGGCTTTAACCTTCAAATCATCCAATAATGCATATCAAAACAATTTCGGTTTGTGGTCTGGGCAAGCTGGGCGCCTGCATCGCGGCGACTTTTGCCGCGCGTGGCTTTGAAGTGTTGGGCGTGGATATTGACCCGGAAAAAGTCCGGAAAATAAACGCGGGTTTGCCGCCGGTGGATGAACCCCGGCTGGACGAAACCATCAAGACCGGACATTCGCGACTTCGCGCAACGTGTGACGCGCGCGAAACCGTTTGCACCGATGTCACTTTTTTCATTCCGCCTTCGCCGAGTTTGCCGGACGGGAGTTTTTCCAACGAATTTTTGTTGAAGGCCATGCAACCGGTCGCCAAAGCCATGAAGGACGCCGGCAAAAAGGGCCATTTGTTTGTTTGCAGTTCCACCACGACCCCCGGGGCGGTGGATTCGGTTTTGATTCCGATGCTGGAGCGCGAGCTGGGCGGGGTTTGCGGGCGGGATTTCAGCATGTGTTACAACCCGGAATTCATCGCGCTGGGGAATGTCGTCAATGGTTTGCTGGAACCGGATCTGGTTTTGATTGGCGAATCTGATCCGGCTGGCGGGGCGGCCTTGGAGCAACTTTACAAAAAATACAACCGCAATTCGCCCAGTATTGCGCGGATGTCCATTGTCAGTGCGGAATTGACCAAAATTTCGGTGAACAGTTACATCACCATGAAGATCAGTTTCACCAATCAATTGCGGCTGATCGCCGCGCGTCATCCCCAAGCGGATATTCACACTATCCTGGATGCCATTGGCAGCGACAGCCGCATCGGGAAAAAATATCTGCGCGCCGGTTTGAGCTATGGCGGGCCGTGTTTTCCGCGAGACAACCGTTTGCTGGCTTACACGGCGCGACAGGCGGGTCTGGAAGCCCCGTTGGCCGAGGCGTCGGACCGGGTGAATCAGCGGACGAACGAGGATCTGGTTGAAAAAGTGCGGGGCATGATAAAAAAGGACGATGTGGTTGCGGTCCTGGGCGTGACTTACAAGCCGGATACTTACATTACGGAGGAGGCGGCGGGGCTTTTTCTGGCGCAACAGCTCAAGCGGCAGGGTTATCGCGTGCTGGTCCATGATTTCGCCGCCAATCCTTCCAATGCTCCGGCCCTGCACGAATTTGAATGCGTTTCCAACTTGGCGGAATTGAAAAAACGAAGTGAGGTGAAGCTCGCCGTGATTTGTTGTCCCTGGCCGCAGTACCAAGGCGTGGTCCTGGGAGCAAACACGCAAATTTTCACGCCCTGGCAGTTTTGAGGTAAAATCCGCCGACCAGTTTTGTATGATGGTGGTTTGAGTCAGTTGTTCCCGAATGACTCACGGCCAGGAGTGCCGGGGGAGGTAAACCCGCTTCCTGCGATCCCAGCGGCGGAATTGCGGAGCGCGCGTCCGGGGCGTTCGGAATTTTCGTCAACGCAACCCACGACCAGCGGGACGGACCCGATGCTTTTGGCGGTTTCGGCGAGCGCGGTGAGATTGGCGTCAACAAAATCGGCGCGCAGAAGCAGGTCGCGCGGCGGATAGCCACAGAGAAACAATTCCGGCGCGATGACGAATTCCGCGCCGAGCGCGCGGGCTTTTTCGTAACCGGCAATGAGCTTTTGCCGGTTCGTTACAAAGTCGCCGACGGTCGAGTTGAGTTGGAGCAGGCCGATTTTCAACGTCTTGAGGATAATCGCAACTGGCAATTCCGCAACGAATTTGCTTGTGGGAGCGGCGACCTCCGGGGTTTGTTTTATTGCCGCCGAACAGACGCCTGAAAGCCGGGTGAGGACCGGATCGAAACCATCTGTTGAATGGCAGTCATGCGCTCGGTGGTCAATTTCTCGAACGTGAATTCCCGGGCACGGACCATGCCCCGGGCGCGCAGATGCGCGGACTGGGCGCCGCCGATGGCGAGCTTCCGCAGCGCATCGGCCACGACATCGGCATCCTCGAAATCAACGATCAGGGCCTCGTCATTGGTGACTTCGTGCATGATGGGAATGTCATTCACCACGCAAGGTGTGCCACAAGCCATCGCTTCAATCACACAGCGTCCGAACGTTTCCTCGCGGCTGGCGAGACAGAAGGCGGCCGCCTGCCGGTAGAGCGGGGCGAGTGAGTCGTCATCAATCCAACCCAGGAACTTCACGTCCTGCTCGACCCCGAGGTGTTTCGCCCGTGCCTGGGCGGCTTCGAGGCCGTTGAGCCAGTTGCCGCCGGCCATGACCAGCGGGTGTCGGCGCCGCGTTTTCGGATCCAGCCGGGCATAGCCCGTGATGAGCCGTTCGGCCTGTTTGTAAGGATAGAAATTTGAAATCCAGAGGAAATAACCCGGTTCAACCCCGAACTTGTCCCTGATCCAGTGCGGTTCATTTGCCGTCGCGTCGGGGTGGAAAATTTCATGTTGCAGGCCTTCATAGCTGATGACCATGCGATCGTGAAATTCGGGATGGAGGGACAACACCTGGCTGGCGGTCAATTGGGAATTTGTAATGACCAGATCGGCCTGCGGCCAATTGTGTTTTATCATCGAATTTCGATAGAATTGGCGCAGAAGTCCCAGACGATTGCGCTTGTCCAATGTTTGCAAGGACAGCACGTGCATGACCGTGGGAAGGCACTTGCGGGTTGGCACGAAACCCACGGTTAACAAGGCGCTCGCACCCCATTTACGTGCCACCGCCGGCACCTGAAAGTGATCAGCAAAGAGGCGGCGATTGAGGTGGTCATTGGCGGGAAAATTGCGAATGAGTTTGACGCGCGGGTCGGCCACTTTCCAGTCTTGATTTGGCCCTGCAAAAATCAGCCACGACACGTCCGGGAAAAGATTTAAAGACTGCGAAACAAATTCATGAAAGAGCGTGCTCAACCCGGTTTTACGCGAGGGATTTTCAGCAAGAATCGTGAGGGCCAGTTTCAGGGGTGCAGGCGCTCTCGCGATTTGAAATTCAGACTTGAGCGAATGGCCGCCGAAAGGAAGCCCGCTGTGCGGTTTCAACCAAGGCGCGAATTCCGGACTTTCGATGCTGCGGATGCATTTGGCGAGTTGCGCCAGGTCGGGAGTGCCGCCCGCGACAGTCGCCAGGCGCAAGGGCATGAGCTTTTCGGCGTCCCGGCGGGCGCCATCTGAAAGCACAATGCTCAAATCGGCGTTTTTCATCAGCCGATAGGTCAAACTGCGAGTGCGGATTTGAACGGCGGTTTCAAGCCATTTGGCCAGGCCGGCATTGTGCCAGTGAAAAATGATTTTTTTAAAAAACGGACGGCAGACAAACATGACCAGCCAATCGCAAAAAAGTGCGACCCGTCCGCCAGCCGCGGGTATGTAATAAAAATTGGTTACGCCGTAACGGAACCGGCACCAGATCGCCTGGAGGCAATAAAACAGAATCAGAAAAGGCTTGCCGGCTTGGAATTCGCGGATGTCTTCAGGCCTTTTCGAAAATCGCGCGTTGACGTGATAACACTCAATGTCGCAGCCGTGATTCGCCGGGGGTGCTTGTTTTTGCCTGCGCGCATCGCCGCCGAAGCCGGCCAACATGAATTGAACCCCATAACTCTGGCCGTGATGCGGCAGGGGCACGTGGGCAAAAACAAGCAACTTCATGCGACGCGGATGCAGGCGAAGTTTGCGTAAAAGGGCCGGAGAAAGAAAGATTATTTTGCGGGCTGGAGTTTGGCTGGCATTTTTTTTGCGCGCGAATATGCTCAGGTTTCATGGCAATCCAACGAGTCAACGTCCTCGGCGCAGGCATCAGCGTCATCAATTTACCGACGGCGCTGACGGCCATCGCCGTTGCGGTGCGCGCGCGGCGCAAGGGCTACATTTGCGTGACCGGCGTGCATGGGGTGATGGAGGCGCAAGAAGATGCCACGCTCCGGCGCATTCTGAATCAGGCTTTTCTCTGCACGCCGGACGGGATGCCGATGGTCTGGATGGGCTGGCTGCGCGGCCACCGTGAAATGAGCCGTGTGTACGGGCCCGACCTGATGCTCGAGGTCTGCGCCTGGAGCGGAAAAAGCGGGTGCCGCCATTTTTTCTTCGGCGGCGCGCCGGGCGTGGCGGAACAATTGCGCGAAAAACTGCAGGCAACATTTCCCGATTTGCAGGTCGTCGGTTGTTACACCCCGCCGTTTCGTCCCCTCAACGTGGAAGAGGTAAAACAGTTGCAGGAAATGGTTCGCGCGGCGCAACCCGACATCCTGTGGGTCGGCTTGAGCACGCCGAAACAGGAAAAATTCATGGCCGAATTTCTGCCGCGATTGGACGTGACGTTGATGATTGGCGTCGGCGCGGCATTCGATTTTCATAGCGGGCGCGTCAAACAGGCGCCGCGTTGGATGCAGCGGACCGGGCTGGAGTGGTTCTATCGCTTGTGCCAGGAACCGGGACGGCTGGCGAAACGATATTTGCGGAACAATCCGCTGTTCGTGGTCAAAATCGCCGGGCAGCTTTGCGGGCTGAAAAAGTACCCGCTGGAGTGAAATCCGGCGAATTTGTTTGAGTAAAAGCGGGCGTTTGGTTATCTTAAGGCTGCAATTACGCGCGCAAATGAACGAGAATCAGATCAGCAACACGCCCTTGAACTTCTGGCAGAATTCAATGGACTGCTGGCGTCGGCTGCCGAACAAGTTTTTTTTCTTTTTGTTGCTGGCAGCGTGGCTGGCGCTGTTTCAATTTCTGGGCAATTCCATTCTGGGTTACATTCACACGCCATCGTTGTTTTCCTGGATGCATGAGGCGTATCGGAGTTCCGGCAACTCGGCCAACGATGACGCCCACGGCAATTTCATCCCGTTTCTGGTCGTCGGGCTGTTTTGGTGGAAGCGAAAAGAGTTGCTCGCGCTGTCGTTGAAAACCTGGTGGTCAGGGCTGCTGATTCTCATCGCGGGAATGATGCTGCACATATCGGGTTATGTCCTGCAACAGCCGCGCATCTCCATCGTGGCGCTGTTCACCGGAATTTATGGTTTGATGGGGCTGGCTTGGGGGCGCGAATGGCTGCGGAAAAGTTTTTTCCCGTTCTTCCTTTTTGCTTTTTCGATTCCTTTGGGCGATCAAGCCAAGTTCATTACTGTTCCGTTACAATTGCTGGTGAGCTGGTTGACGGCGGTGACGGCGCATATTGTGGGTATCGGCGTGATGCGAAACGGGGTGCAACTGATCGATTCATCGGGCACTTACCAATATGAAGTTGCCGCGGCGTGCAGCGGCATCCGGAGTCTCATCGCGATTTTTCTGCTGGCCACGATTTACGGTTTCATCACATTTCACTCGACATGGAAACGGCTTTTTCTCATGGCGCTGGCGCTCCCGTTCGCCGTTTTGGGAAATTTGGCGCGGATGCTCTTCATCATCATTGCGGCGGAAATAGGCGGGCAGAAGTGGGGCAACTACGTTCACGAAAGTGGCATTTTCAGCCTCGTCCCGTATCTTCCGGCGATTATCGGGCTGCTGGTCGTCGGGCGGCTGATGGAAAAGTGGTGGGATGCAGACGAGTCAGCGGAGCAGGGACATCCATGAAATATCAAAAATGGCTGATTCTTTTTGTCGTGCTCGCGTTGATGGCGGGCACCGCCGGTGCCTTGACCTGGCTCAAGGGACACCAACGGCTCGGCAAACCGGGCATCACAGCGACCCCCATTCCCGGAAGCACGATGATGAAAATTGATTTGCCGGAGCGCGTTCTCGACTTCACTTCCACCAATGTGCCGGAATCGGAAGTTGAACTGGGTTATTTTCCAAAAGACACCAGTTATGCCAGGCGTCTCTATCAGGCGCCCGATGGTTTTGGAGTCAGCGCCGTTGTTATTTTGATGGGCGCAGACCGCACGAGCATTCACCGCCCGGAATACTGCCTGCTGGGGCAGGGCTGGAACATTGATAAAAAAACCGAGGTCAAAATTCCGATAGACGGCGTGCCACAGTATGAACTGCCGGTGATGAAATGGGTGATCAGCAAGACATTCGAAACACCTGCTGGTCAGAAACAGGAAGTAAAGGGGGTTTATGTGTTTTGGTTTGTTGCGGACAACGAGCAGACCACGGGCAATGTCCAACTCCAGTGTTATCTGGTGAAAGACCTTTTATTCACCGGGGTGTTGCAACGCTGGGCTTATATTTCCTGTTTTGCCGTCTGCGCGCCGGGTCAGGAAGACGCGGCGTTTGAGCGCATGCGGAAATTAATTGCCGCCTCGGTGCCGGAATATCAAGTGCCGCCCATCAAACGTTGACGGTTAAAACATTTGAATTTACCCGCAGTTTGTTTATTCTGAACAACACTTCACGGTTGAAATTAAAAAGCCATGTTGCGACGTGATCATCAGATTCGAACGCAAATCCATCAGGTAGCGGACGCCTGTCTGTTTGCGGTGAGCTTCTGGCTTGCCTATGCGTTGCGCACCAATCCGCAAATCATCGCGTGGCTGGACCTCGAGGTGATCCCACCGGACATATTTAACACGGTCATCTGGCTGTACGTTGCGCTGATTCCCGCCGCGCCGCTCATTCTTGAATCCCAGGGTTTTTACAACCACCCCTTCCTTTGCCCGCGCCGGGACATTATCTGGCCGCTCTTCAAGGGTTGTCTCATCACGACCATTGGCATGGTGCTGGTCATGTATGCCCTCCACTTTATTTCACCGCGCGTGGTGATGGCGTTTTTTGGCGCCATCAGTTTCACCCTGGTCTATCTGAAGGAGGAACTGACGCGGCTGGCTTTGCGCAGCAAGTTCGGCCAGTCCCAATACCAACGCCGCTTCCTCCTCATCGGCACGCATGCCGAAATTGTGCGGCTCCGGCGTGAGTTGAAAGAACGATTGGACAAGAGCGTCGAGGTGGTGGGCGAATTGAGTCTCGGAGAAACCCCGGTGCAACAACTCGCGCAGATGCTCCACGAACATTCAATAAATGGGGTGATCATCAGCGCGCGGCATACCTACTTCGATCAGGTCGAAAACGCCATCAAAACCTGCGAACTCGAAGGCATCGAAGCCTGGCTGGTCGCCGATTTTTTTGGAACGCAAATTTCACGCGCGCGCTTCGACGAATTGCTCGGCTATCCCTTGCTGGTCTTTCGCACGACACCGGGAACCTCCTGGCAGGGCGTCGCCAAGCAACTCATGGATTTTGTCGGTGCGCTGTTNNTTTTTCCGCCAGCAACGCTCCGGCCTCAACGGCTCGCCCTTCACGCTTTACAAATTCCGCACCATGGTCACCAACGCTGAACAGTTCAAACACGAGCTGGAGGCCATGAACGAAATGAGCGGCCCGGTCTTCAAAGTCACCAACGACCCGCGCGTCACGCCGATGGGGAAATTCCTCCGCAAATACAGCCTCGACGAACTGCCGCAACTCTACAACGTGCTCCGCACCGAAATGAGCCTGGTCGGTCCGCGCCCCTTGCCGGTGGACGAGGTGAAACGTTTTGAAAATCTGGCCCACCGCCGCCGCCTGAGCGTCAAACCCGGCCTCACCTGCCTCTGGCAAATCAGCGGACGCAATCAAATTACCGATTTCAAAGAGTGGGTGCGCCTCGACCTCGAATACATCGACAACTGGTCGCTGTGGCTCGATTTGAAAATCCTGGTCCGCACCATCCCCGCCGTGCTTATCGGCACGGGCGCAAAGTGAAATGCCAGTTTGCCTTTGATGAAAAAAAAGCAACCGACATCCGTCGTCACCGGCGCCGCCGGGTTTCTCGGCTCGCACCTGGCCGATTTGCTCCTCGCGCGCGGCCACAAGGTCATCGGCATCGACAATTTTGTCACCGGCTCGGTGGACAATATTTCGCACCTCGGTGGCAGCCCGAATTTCAAATTTATCGAGCAGGACGTCACCGAATTCATTTTCCTCGACGCGCCGGTCCATTACGTCTGGCACTTCGCCTCGCCCGCCAGCCCGATTGATTATCTCGAACTGCCGATTCAAACCCTCAAGGTCGGCTCGCTCGGCACGCACAAGGCGCTCGGCGTTGCCAAAATTAAAGACGCGCGGTTTCTGCTCGCCTCAACTTCGGAAATTTACGGCGATCCGCTCGTCCATCCGCAAACCGAGGATTATTGGGGCAACGTCAACACCCTCGGCCCGCGCGGCTGTTACGACGAGGCCAAGCGGTTCGCCGAGGCCCTGACGATGGCCTATCACCGCGAACACAAGGTCGAAACGCGCATCGTCCGCATCTTCAACACCTACGGCCCGCGCATGCGGCTCAACGACGGTCGCGTCGTGCCGGCGTTCATCAGCCAGGCGCTCAAAAATAAACCCGTCACCGTTTTTGGCGAAGGCAAACAAACCCGCAGCTTCTGTTACGTGTCCGATTTGATTGAAGGCATTTACCGGCTGATGATGAGCGGCTATGATCTGCCGGTGAACATTGGCAATCCGACGGAACTGACAATGCTGCAATTCGCCGGACAAATCATCCGTGCCACCGGCTCGCGCAGCAAAATTGTTTTCAAACCGCTGCCGCAAGACGACCCTAAACAACGCCGGCCTGACATCACCCGCGCCCGGAAAATCCTCAAGTGGGAACCGAAAGTCCCGTTGGCTGACGGGTTGACGCAGACCATCAAATACTTCAAAACCAAAGTTTGATCGCACAAGGAAGCGACGGATGCGCTTGGCGATTTGCCGAAATCCGTTCACAATCAGTTCGTGTCCGCCGCCAGCAAAATCATTTTCCGCGCGCGCCGGTTTGAATTCGTTTTTCCGCGACCGGCGCCTGTCATGGGTGTTGTCAACGTCACACCTGATTCATTTTCCGACGGCGGAAAATTTTTTGATCCGGCCAAAGCCGTCGCGCACGCGCTTGAACTGGTCGCGCAAGGCGCGGAAATTCTCGACCTCGGCGGCGAATCCACGCGCCCCGGGGCGGAACCGGTCGGCGAAACCGAGGAATTGCACCGTGTCATACCGGTGGTCGAACAACTGGTGTCGCGCGTCAAAATTCCGCTTTCGGTTGACACGATGAAACCCGCTGTCGCACGCGCTGCGTTGCAGGCGGGCGCAAGCATCGTCAACGACGTGGCCGCCAATCGCGAAGACGATGCGATGTGGAGGATTGTGGCGGAGTTTCGCGCCGGTTACATTTGCATGCACGCGCGAGGCACACCGCAAACGATGCAAACGAATCCGGTTTATGCGAACGTGGTTCGCGAGGTCGGCGAATTTTTCAGCGGACGGCTGGAAAAATTGAACGCCAGTGGCGTGACTGGTGATCAGGTTGCACTGGACGTCGGCATCGGTTTTGGCAAAACCCTTGAACATAATTTGCAGTTGCTCGCGGGCTTGCGGAGTTTTACAACGTTGAGGCGGCCATTGGTGCTTGGCGTTTCGCGCAAATCGTTCATCGGCAAGTTGCTCGGCACGGATTTAGCTGCACGTCTGCCGGCGTCGCTGGCGTGCGCGTGTCTGGCGGTTGAATCAGGCGTGCAAATCATCCGGACACACGACGTGGCGGAAACGGTTCAGGCCGTGCGCATGACGGAAGCCGTGCTGGCCCGGACAAAAAAATAATGTGGACACATCTCCAGATTGATTGGGGTCCCGCGCTGGAAATTCTAATCCTCGCGGTCGTGATTTATTACACTTGCCGCTTTTTGCGCGGCACGCGCGGCTGGCCGGTGGTCATCGGTTTCGTCGTATTGTTGCTGGCGCTGGCGCTGGTCACGACGATTCTCGATTTGAAGGTGTTGCGCTGGTTGCTCGGCACATTCTCGGCGTTTTTTGCCGTGGCCGTCATGATTATTTTTCAACCGGAATTGCGCCGGATGCTGGCGGAACTCGGCAACTTGCCGCTGTTCGCCAGCGTGAGCGAACAGCGCGAAAGCATCGAGGTCATCATCCAGACAGTCGAACGGCTGGCCGACGTGAAAATTGGCGCGCTCATCGCCATCGAACAATCCATCCAGCTTCAGGAAGCCGTCGAGTCCGGCATCCGCGTGGATTGCGACGCAACGCCGGAAATGCTCGAAACGATTTTCTTCCCGAATAACGCGATTCACGACGGCGGCGTCATCATCAAAAGCGACCGCATTGCCTACGCCGCGTGCATTTTTCCGCTGACGCAGCGGCAGGATTTGAACAAAACGCTCGGCACACGGCATCGCGCGGCGATTGGGTTGAGCGAGGAAACCGACGCGGTCATCGTGGTCGTGTCCGAGGAAACGGGGATGATTTCGCACGCTTACAAAGGCCAGCTTGTGCGCGGCGTGTCACTGGAGGAATTGCGCGCGTTCCTGACTTCCGTGCTCATGCAATCGGCCAAATCACGCCACGGTGTCGAATGGCTGCGTGCGCGTCTCAGTGAACGGCACAAGCCCGGTTCGGTCGTCATCACCAAAAACGAGCCGCGCCCGGCCTTCAAACAAACGGGCAACTGAATTTTTATGGCAATGCGCGATTGGGTCACAAAAGATTTCGGCTGGAAATTGTTTTCGCTGTTTTTGGCGTTGGCCATCTGGCTGACCGTTCATAAAATTTACGAAGAGCCAAAAACCGCCTCCGGGTTGGCGGTCGGGGACACGGAGACCTTTGGCACTTTGCCGGTGCTGGTCGTTTCGACCGCGTCGGATGTGCGTGATTTTCGGGTGGCGCCCGCCACCGTTGCCGTCAAGGTTTGCGGGCCGCCTGAGGTCATGGCCGATTTACAGGCAAATCAAATTCATGTGATGGTGGACCTCACGGACATTCCGTCCGCCCGCGATTTGCGCCGGCGCGTGGATGTTTCGACACCGCCCGGGGTAACGCTTGTGAGTGTTGACCCGCCCAAAGTGGGCGTGATCGTTCCGCCTCCGCCTGATAAAAAACCATGAGTTCCCCGAAAAAAATATTCGGCACGGACGGCGTCCGTGGCACGGCCAACGTCGAACCCGTCACCGCCGAGACCGCCCTCAAACTCGGCCGCGCCGCCGCGCATGTTTTCAAAAATCTCGAACGCCAGTCACGCGGTCGCGGCAAACACAAAATCGTCATCGGCAAGGACACCCGGCTTTCCGGCTACATGCTCGAAAATGCCATCTCCTCCGGCATCCTTTCGATGGGGGTGGACGTGCTGTTCATCGGCCCGTTGCCGACGCCGGGCGTGGCTTACGCGACGCGCAGCCTGCGCGCCGACGCCGGCATCGTCATCACCGCCTCGCACAATCCATATGCGGACAACGGCATCAAATTCTTCCGCGCTGATGGCTACAAGCTCGACGACAAAATCGAGGACGAAATCGAGAATTTGGTTTTCAGCGGCGAGATCGAAAACATCCGTCCAACGGCCGACGCTGTCGGCAAGGCGGTCCGCATTGACGACGCGCTCGGACGTTACATTGAATTTGCCAAGGCCAGTTTTCCGCGCGGCCTGACGCTCGAAGGGGTGCGCATCGTCGTGGATTGCGCGCACGGCGCGGCCTACAAATCCACGCCCTGTGTGCTGCGCGAACTCGGCGCGGAAGTCATCGTTTACGGCAACCAGCCCAACGGCATGAACATCAACCAGGATTGCGGTTCGATGCATCCCGAAGCGATGTGCCGCAAGGTCGTCAAACACAAGGCGCATCTGGGCATCGCGCATGACGGCGACGCCGACCGCGTGCTGCTCTGCGACGAAAAGGGCAATTTGATTGACGGCGATGACATCATGGCCATCGCCGCGCTCGACATGCTCGCGCAAAAAACGCTCGCCGAGAAAACCCTGGTCGCCACCGTGATGAGCAACGCCGGCCTGGAGGCCGCGATCAAATCCGCCGGCGGCAAGGTCATTCGCACCGCCGTTGGCGACCGGAACGTGATTGATGAGATGCTGCGCCACGGCTTCAACTTTGGTGGCGAGCAGAGCGGCCACCTGATCTTCCGCGATTTCGGCACCACCGGTGACGGCCTCGTCGCCGCCCTGCAGATGCTCCGCATCGTGAAGGCCAGACAAACGCCGCTCTCAAAACTGGCGAAATGCTGGGCGCGCTTTCCGCAACTCATCACCAACGTCCGTGTGCGCGAAAAAATTCCATTCGCGCAGCTCGACGGCGTGTTGAAGCTGGTCAAACAAGCCGAGATGGAACTGAAATCTGCTGGTGGTCGTGTGTTATTGCGTTACTCCGGCACCGAACCGAAGGCGCGTTTGCTGCTCGAAGGCCATGATGCAAAGATTTTGGAAAAGTGGTCGGAAAAAATCTGCGCCGCGATTCAGAAACAGATCGGCGCGTAGTTGGAGTCCAATCCCGCCCAGCGGGATTGTTCAACTCCAAAACACGCTAAAGCGTGAACTCCAACCATCACGGCAGCTTCAAAATTTCCGGACGCAACTGGCCGATGAATTGGCTGGGCAGCCGTTTATCAATCGAGTTAGGCACGGGCTTTTCCAAATCCACGTGACCGTCGGCAAAGGTCGCGTTCGCCTTTTGTGAATGTCGGAAGTGACCATTCGGCTGGTTATTGGCGTTGGAATAATTTGTCTCCAAATCCAGATAATACCATTCCTCAAACATAATGGGGTAAGATGAATTTTGAGTTTGGAAAGTATTGACCTGTGCGGCGTCGGCAAAGAGCGCGCTATCCGCCGGGTGGGAAACTTTATTTGCGTTCACGGGTTTCTGGCTTGGCCCGGCGAAGAGATACGCATTGCAGCCGTAGCTGAAGATGACGTTCGTGCCTTTGAGTTTGAACTGCGGCGAGTTCCACGTGGGCGACGGACAAAGCCGCACGTCGCTGCCGTGCAGGTACGGAAACAGCACGCCGGTGGACAGGTCAAAGGCACGCTGGCCTTCGGGAACGGTCGTGCCTTGCAGCCAGCCGAACCACCATTGCTCGTCGGCAGTAGTCAGTAGTTCGCGCCGCCTGAAAAATTGATTGGCATTGTCGCCGAGATACATTTCCGTGGCGACGCCGAGTTGGCGCAAATTGCTCTCACACGCGGTGCGTTGGGCGGACAATTTGCCCTTGCCCAAAACCGGCAACAGCATCGCCGAGAGGACCGCGATGATGGCGATGACGACGAGCAGCTCAACCAGTGTAAACGCAGGGGAGTGACGGGTGACGGGTGGCGGGTGGCGAGGGCACCCGTTCCTCGCGCTGGCCGTCTTGTCACTTGTCACCTGCCACATGTCACTCATTACAGTCTTTCCGCGCTGACGCGATAAAATGCCTTGTCCGTTGGTGGATGGGCATCCTGCAAAAATAGATTTGTGCCGTTGCCGCTGGCCGGCCCGGAAACCGTGGTCCACGATTGGAAATCTATTGTCCGTTCGAGCGTGTAAAGCCAGTTGCTCCGGCTGATGAATTGCACCGGCCAGACCCCGTTGCTGAACGCACCGGTTAAATCTTGAATGGGTGGCGGTGGAACCGTGACGACAAAATTATCCACGATGTCATGCACGAAAATCGAACCGTACGAGTTTGTATCGCTGTAATTACTGATGGCGACGGTGTCGAGCCGGAAGTCGCTGAAATTTGTGCCGTATGAGTTGAGCAGTACGTCGTCAATCGGTCCAAACGGCTGGCCGTTGCTGTTGTTGGTGATGAGGGTCGAAAACGTCTGGTTGCTGGCGGTGTAAGCCATCACGATGTGAAACGAAATACCGTTTGTCAGTTCCAGCGGAAAATTAAAAGCAGACGCAAACTGGTTGTTACTTGAAATCATCGTGGGCGAAATCGTCGCGCCAAAACCAGCGTCCGGAAAGTAATCGAACTCCGCCACGCTTCGCGCGCCGAATGCGGGATCAATGCCCACGCCACGTTGTAAATTCGTGCTCGTGGCGTCGGCAAAGTTGAGCAGACTGATGGCAAGTTCGAAGCCAAAGCCGTCGACCGCCACATCATTCAATTGCAAATCAAACGTGATGCTGAAGTCGTCATCACGCGTGAGAACCGTGCCGAGCGGATGGTAAAAATAACTGTTGGCTTGCGACGAATCCCAGGTGACGGCAAGGTCGTGATTCGTGGAATCCCACTGGAACAGATTGGTATTGCCGAAAATTTGCCAGCCGTTTGACCGCGGATCGGCGAAGAAATCTTCGGTGATGACGGTTGCGTGTACAACGGACATGACGAACATGCCGGCCAGTGCCAGCGAAACGAACAAGACTTTTTTCATGTGCTGATCTTTCAACTTGGTTCCGCAACCCCGAAAGCTTTCGGGAGCGGAACGGTTTTACGATTGAGAGACCAGCGCGAAATTGAAGATCAAAATAAAAAACCTTCAATTCCGGCAAAACGGGGAATGAAGGCATCCAACGAATCCTGGCGAAAACAGTTCGACAGGCTGGCCCCATCCTTCTCTTTGACGGAGAAGTTGATCCCGCACTTGCGGGACCAGACGAGCACAGCCAAACCGGTATCCTGACTTCGGCCTCAGACCGCCTTCCCGCCTTCCCGATTTGCTTCGGTGGCTCTTGGGAATTTGTAGCCGTTACAGTGGCGCAACCGTCCCGGATTTTCACCGGGTTCCCAGACATTTGACTGCGATGACGGATGAACAACGTTCATCCTTTTCAAAGAACAGTCCGTTTCTACGCCGAATAAAATTTTTGCCAAGAAAAATTTTGCGCTGCCTGTTTCCTTGCAGCAGCCGAGGCTTGCCGCGCCATAGCGTAGCGACGGCGGGTGACGAGGCTCAAACCCCCCGGAACCAGGAACCCAGATGCCAGACGCCAACCCGGCCAAAGATCCTGATGCTGGCTCCGGCATTTTAACTGGCAGGTGAACTGTTCCACGCTTGCGCACCACCAAACGCCTCAACATAATCCTTCGCGTAAAATATTATTTATGACCATCACACCCCTTCGCGTTGCTGTCACCGGCGCCGCCGGCCAGATCGGCTACCAGCTCGTGTTCCGCATCGCCTCGGGGCAGCTGCTCGGAGCCGACACGCCCATCGTGCTGCGCCTCCTCGAGATCGAGCCTGCACTGCCGGCTCTCGCAGGGGTGGTCATGGAGCTCGAGGACTGCGCCTTCCCGCTGCTCGCCGGCGTCGAGGCGACCTCCAGCCTCGCCACGGCCTTTGACGGGTCGAGCTGGGTGCTGCTCGTCGGCTCGGTGCCGCGCAAGGCCGGGATGGAGCGAAGCGACCTGCTGTCGGTGAACGGCGGCATCTTCAAGCCCCAAGGCCAGGCCATCGCCGCGCACGCGGCGAGCGACGTGCGCGTCCTCGTGGTTGGCAACCCCTGCAACACCAACTGCCTGATCGCACGCTCCAACGCTCCCGAGGTCCCCGCCGACCGCTGGTTCGCGATGACCCGGCTCGACCAGAACCGCGCCGTGGCCCAGCTCGCCAAGCGCGCGGGGGTCGGGGTTGCCGAGGTGGCGAACGTGGCGATCTGGTGGAACCACTCGGCGACCCAGTTCCCCGACTTCGAGAACGCGACGATCAGCGGCACGTCCGCGACCGATGCGACCGGCGACGAGGACTGGCTGAAAGGTGCGTTCCTGACGACGGTCCAGAAGCGGGGCGCGGCGATCATCGAGGCGAGGGGCGCGTCGTCGGCGGCGTCCGCGGCCAACGCCGCGATCGACACCGTCGCCTCGCTCACGACGCCGACCGCGCGGGACACGTGCGCCTCGGTCGCGGTCACCTCGACGGGGGAGTACGGGGTGCCCGAGGGGTTGACGTTCGGGTTCCCCGTCGTGGCGGACGGCCTGGGCTCGTGGTCGGTCAAGCCCGGGTTCGAGCACACCGACTTCGCGAAGGAGAAGATCCGGGTCACGACGGCCGAGCTGCAAGACGAGCAGGCCGAGGTGCGGTCGCTCGGCCTTGTCTGACCCGGTCGGGCGGCGAGTAAGTCAGAGCCGGGCTGCTGCCTCGAGGGCGAGCCGGAAGATCGACTCGCGGACGCTCCCCGCGCGGTTCCAGCCGCGCTCGTCCCAGGTGGCCCCGGCGACCGAGTCGCCGGCATAGAGCAGCTGGGCGAAGCGGATGCCGCGGTAGCGCGCGACCGCCATGAACGCCGATGCCTCCATCTCGACGGTGAGGCAACCCTCCGCGACGCGGCGGTCGATCCGAGGGCGCGCCTCGCGATAGAAGGCGTCGGTCGTCCAGCTCTTGCCGGTGAGGAACGGGATGCCGCGCTCGGCGAGCAGCGCCTCGAGGACGCCGACACCGTGGGGGTCCGCGGTCACCGTCCTCGACGGCGAGAGGTAGTGGAACGAGGTCCCCTCGTCGCGCACCGCTTCGTCCACGACGACGGCGTGGCCGAGGACGAGGTCGTCGCGCAGCGCGCCGGCGCCGCCGCACGCGACGATGCTCGAGCAGCCGAGCGCGATCACCTCTTCGAGGATCCCCGCGGCGAGCGGGGCGCCGACGCCGGGGTGCGCCACGAGCACGTCGGTGCCGTCCACGTCCACGACGTACAGCGGATTCGGCCCGATCTCGCTCGACAGCCGCCCTATCAGGCGCGCCTCGCCGCGCGTCGCCATCGACTCGAGCACCTCGTGGAAGAAGCACAGGACCGCGGTGGTCGGGACGGCCTCGTCGAGCTCGAGCGGCATCATCCCGTCGCCCGGCTGGATGACGCCAGGGGCGTCCAGGTCGTCTTCGAGCAGCGAGAGGTGACCGAGGAGCTGCCCGGCCACGTCGATGCGAACCGTCGGGCGTGGTGCTGTCACGTCGCAGGGCGCGGCGCGCAGCGGCGCCGCAGGATCAGGCTGCGGAGACCGCGAGCCCCGAGCGCTCGAGGAAGGCCAGCTTTGCCCGCAAGGCGGTCATCCACAAGGCCATCTCCTTATAGAAGTGCGGCGCGTCGCCGTCCTCACAGGCATGCTCGAGCTCGTCGAATGCCTGGTCCTCGGCGTCCATCAGTTCGCGGTACCGCAGCAAGAAGTGGTCGTTGAATACCGTCGGGGTCATTGCACTCCCTTCCTAGATGCCGGCAGCTCCCTCGCACATCGACGCAGGCACGCCACGGGCAGGGACGTTCCAACCAAGTGGTGCCGTGGCAACCCGCACGCGCAGGTGGACGAGGCATCGTCCGACGCCGACCACGGGGTGGTCGGCGTCCGCACCCGGTATTGAGATCGCGTTCGCCGCGCTCGCCCCGAGGTCCTCTCGGTCCACGCCTGCACCATAGACCCGACGAGGTGCCGGCGTCACCGGTCGTTTGCGATCGCGAGGAGTGGCGGGCTTTACCGTGTCACGCCAGCGGACACCGCGGGATCGATGTGGACTGCGTCCCGTCGCACCGCGCCCGAGCGACGAGTCGGCAGTCGAGATCCGAGCGCTCCAGTACCCCGGGTTAGCCGAGCTCCGTCAGCGCTCCCGGAGCCGGGCGTGGGTCCGCCAGCCTGCGGACCTGCTCGCGCGCGAGGGTCTCGGCGGCGTTGCGCTGGGCAAGCTCCTTGAGCTGTCGCTTCTCGCCGCGCTGGGGCACCCGAAGGTGGACCGGCC
>PMOA01000017.1 GCA_003161635.1 Limisphaerales bacterium | reverse complement strand
TGTAAGTCTGGCTCAGGCTGCCCAAGGTGATTAAGCCTGTGGCCTTGGTCACCGTCAACGTCGCGCTGTTGGTCACGGTCCCTATGGCTCCGCCCACAATTACACTGTAAGTGGCCGCGTCGGCGGTGGTCACATTGTTCAACGTCAGGCTGCTGTTGGTTTGACCGCTGATGGCCGCGCCGTTTTTCGACCACACATAATTGTACGGTCCGGTTCCCGAGGCTGCCGTGCTGAACACCACGTTGCTTCCCACCACGGTCGTCTGGTTCGATGGTCCCGTCGCGTTCACTGGCACAGTGAGATTGGTAACCGCTTGGGGAACATTGCCCGAGAAGTTGAAATTGGCGGGGAAATTGGTGCCAGGACCGACCAAGTTGATGGTGATCTGGTGAGTGCTGCCATTGGCGTTGGTTCCACCGACAACGAAGCTGCTCAGGTTTAAGGTTACCAGTTCAGGGGATCCGTTGGCGGTAGATCCCAAATTAACGAAGACTCCATACATATTTGAACTGGCATTTTCAAGCATCAGGTAGGGGTAGCCGACGGCTTCTCCCATCCACGTCGCCGCGCCGTTCGTAGTGTTAATCCGATAAATATCGGTGTTTGTGCCCGTATTACTGACGTAAAGATTCCCGTCCTGTGCAAAGCGGATGTTTTGCCCGGTGGTACCAAGGTTGGGGGGGCTGCCAAAACTTCCGACTGAAGTTGCCGTCCCGTTGGCAGGATTGATTGTGTACAGTTTGCTTTGCGTGCATCCGAACAGCACTCCATCGCTGGGCCGGAAGGCCAGAGACTCGATGCTGCTGACGCTCAGGTTGGCGACCGTGGTGACGACTCCGTTGGTTTGATTGAACGTCACCAAGGCCGTGGTGTTGGATATGCCATACAACATCCCGTTCGTAGGGCAGTAGGCGATGTCGTTAATCAGCGTTGAGCCAATGGAGGCAATTTGGGTGAAGTTGCCGTTCAACAAGTTAATGGTGCCGAAGCGATTGGCTGACTGATTAAACTCAGCGGCATAGACAATGTTGCTCTGCGCCCGCGCTGACATGGCCAAGCTGGCGGCCGCCAGCAGGGCACCGACTAAAATCAACATCCATGACTTTTTCATAATTTTGTTCTGTTTAGCCTCTAAATTTTTTCACCAGGTAACCGACCAACTGATTCTTCAACGTATGCAAGATATTTAACAGAAATGGGTTAAAACGTAATGAATTTGGGACACATTGCGGGATTTGAGGGGTGAATTGCACCCGGTGAGGGGTGGAATTCCCGAAGAAAACGAGGGCCGGTCGGCCCAAGTCAGCACGCCAGGCTTAGGTCATCACGCCAAGTTGCCGGAGTTGTTCCCGGTAACTCCGGGTGAGCGTCACGCGCGTGCCGTTGCGCAGCGTGACCATGTATTCGCCGTGAAACATGGGGTGCAGTTCCTTGACCGATTCGATGTTCACGATGGTCGAGCGGCTGATGCGCACGAAACGGTCCGGGGGAAGCTTTTCCTCCAAGGCGGTCATGGTTTCGCGAAGCATGTGCGTTTCTTTGCCAACGCACAGCTTCACGTAGTTGTCCGCCGCCTCCACCAGATCAATATCTGTCAGCCGCAGGAACACGATGCGACCGTTGGATTTGACAGCCAGACGCTCCGGATATTTTGAAACGGCCTTCAGGTCATCCAATAAACCGTGAAGCTTCTGCTGGATTTCATCGTTCTGATTGCTTTGGATTTGCTGCCGGGCCCGTTGCACCGCCGATTTCAGGCGGTCCAGTTTGCAGGGTTTCATCAGGTAGTCCAAAGCGTGCGCCTCGAAAGCCTTCAACGCAAGATCATCGCGCCCCGTCACAAAGATGATGATCGGCATCCGCGGAAGCTTGATCTGGGCAACCACCTCGAAGCCGTCCAATTCGGGCATCTGCACGTCGAGGAATACCAGGTCGGGCGCCAACTGGTTGATGGACTCGACGGCTTCGCGACCGCTGGCGGCCATCCCGATGATTTCAATGTCCGGTTCGGAATGGTGGAGCATGTCCCGCAGCACCGCCAACCCGGTTGACTGGTCATCCACGAGTAAAGCGCGAATCTTCATTTCATTGTTCGATGTTACCAAACCGGCAATTTTTGTCGTTCAAAACGTTAAACCTGATAACGTGTTAACTGTCTGAAAAATATGAGCAGTTGCCATGCCTTGACCCTCTGTTTTCGTGGGCGATGTCTTGATTTGAGATTCGTTAATTGAAGAGCCCAAAAAACAAAGACAACCCCCTGAAAGCCAGAAGGGAAAGAACCCATAAAAATCCGTCGGCTTTGCTTCATTTGAGACACTAATGCGCGATTTCATTGACAGTGTCACCGGAAAACCCGCTTGCCGATAAAGCGCCCCTTCGCCGCGTCACTTCCAATAATTCCAATCCACGTCGGGGAAAAGGTTGTCGCGAGATTCGATTTCACGCAGCCATTTTTCGTCCACCCTCGTGACGGTGAGTTGATCGTGCAGCGCGATAAAGCGGAGCAGATGGTCCTTCACGCGGCGGCGCGCGTAATCGGGACTCGTGCCCGCGCGCAAAATGAACGGCCAGTCGCTGGCCTGCGCCAGCAGCAGTTCGCGCGCGGCCTGGCGCAACGCCCGCGCCTTCAAACCGGTTGCCTTCGGAAATTTTTGCGCGAGGTTGGTCATCCATTCCTGCGCGACTTGCAGGTGCGGATAAATCCATTCGTTGTTTTCGTTCAGCCACGCGCGCCAATAGCCTTCCTCGCCCCAGCTGGACGCGCCGGGTGTGGCGATTTGATTGGTCGGATGCCGGCGCAGATATTCGCCCGGCGTTATAAGCACGACGGTTTTCTGGTCGTAAAAAAGTTTGCGCGCGAAGTAATCAAGAAATTCCGGCCCCTCATACCACCAGTGGCCGAACAATTCCGCGTCATACGGTGCGACGGCGAGCGGCGGACGATCCAAAAGTCCGGTGAGCCGCTGGACCTGGTTCACGCGTTCGTTGAGAAAATGTCCGGCGTGTCCGGCGGCGGCCTGCAACGCGACGTCGCGTTGATAAATTTCCTTGTCCCCCGCGCCGCCGGTGATGCGGTAATACTTGATGCCCGTGAACCCGCGATTTTCCGGCGAAGGCAGATGCGGTTTCACGTAATCAAAATCAAGATCGAAACCGACGTCGCGGTAAAAATCGCGGTAACGCGCGTCCCCGGGATAACCCTCGTGCTGGCTCCACACCTGCCGCGAGGAATCGAAGTCGCGCCCGAAGGCGGCGATGCCGTTGGGCGTGAAAATCGGCGCAAAGGTGCCGTAGCGCGGACGCGGACGCGCGTGGAGGACCCCGTGCGTGTCGAGAATGAACCAGCGGATGTCCGCCTCCTGTAAAAATCGTTCGATGCCATCCACGTAAGCGCATTCCGGCAGCCAGATGCCGTGCGGGTCGCGCCCGAAGCAACTGCGGTAATGATCGCGCGCGGTGAAAATTTGCGCGCGGATGGACGGCGGATGATTGGCCAGCAACGGCAGCAATGCGTGCGTGGCGGCGGTGGTGATGATTTCAATCCGGCCTTCGTCCTGGAATTGTCGAAACGCGCCGACGAGATTGCCGTCGCACGCGCGCCACGTGTCGCGCGCCAAATTGAAGCGGTGGTGATACATCCACGCCAGTTCGCGAAACGCGCGGTCCCAGTGGGTGCGATGAATTTCCTTTTCCGCCAGGGCGATGAGGCTGTCCAGATGCCGCTCGTAACGCCCGCGCAGGAGCGGGTCGAGCAGCATCGCGCACAGCGTCGGCGAGAGCGAAAGCGTCAGGGGCGCGTCCAGGCCGTCGCGCCGCCAGCCGTCGAGTATTTGCAGCAGCGGAATATAGGTTTCCGTGACCGCTTCAAAGAGCCAGCTTTCCTCCAGAAATTTTTCATGCTCCGGATGGCGCACGAACGGCAGGTGCGCGTGCAGGACAAGCGACAGATATCCTTGAGGCCAATGAAGCTCGCCGTTCATTCGTCAAACTTGTTGGAAATCCATTCCGCGACCGCCTTGGCCCGGACCAAGATGACACAACCGAGCACGATGGGAAGGGACAGGAGAGTGGAGTGGACAATTCCCGCCGGCTCGTGATGCTGGTGTTGTGCGGCCAGATACAGGAGAAGCTCCAACGCGCTCACGCCCACCAGTGCCGCGGCGCTGAAACAAACAAGCATCAAGGCTCCCCGGGGTGGCTCTTCCATGCGCGTCAAAGATTTTCCGGCAACGGCGGTTTGAGCGCGGGGTCCTGTGGCTGCGCGCCGACATCGCCGAGATATTCGGTTTCGCGGCTGAATTTCAGATTGGCCGCGCGCGCGTCCGCGCCATCGGCGGAAACGGCAACGGCGGGCAAATCATATTTTCCATCCGGCAACGCGAAGCGGTAGCTGAACGAGCCGTCGGAGCGCAGTTTGATTTCGTGTCCGCCGAGCGTGACTTTGGCCGCCGGTTCGGTCGCGCCGTAAATGATCAATTCGGCGTTGACGTTGAACCAAAAGCCCTTGGGCTGCCCGGCGCCGCCGAACGGACTCGAAAGGCTTGAAAGACTCGAAACGCCGAGCGATGAAATTTCATGCGCGAGCCGGCGGCGGATGAGTTCGGTGATTTCGAGCGAACCCATCCAGACGCGGCGCACTTCGTCAATGTTGACGACTTTGGCCAGCGCCTGTTCCTGCTGCGGCGTCCAGGCCGAGACCGGCGTTCCTTTGGCGCGCGGCAATTCAGGATGGCCGTGGCGGCGGAGCTCTTCGACCGCCTGCGCCAGAGGAAGATTTTCGCGCACGGCGGATTTGATGATTTCGATCAGTCTGGCAAACGGGAATTCAAACGGAATCGTGGCGAATTCAACGTCGCTCTCCGTGGAAACGGCGTCCGGCGGCGTAACCGTTGCGCTGGAAACAGCAATGCGTGTCCACCGGCCAGGCGGTGAATAATAACCCAGTTCGGCGGCGTAGGAATTTCCGGCGCGCTCAACGTGCGCGAACCAGTGGCGCGATTCAGGATGAACGTGAATTTCGCAAATCGGATGGTCTTGAACCTTGCCGGCGTAAATGCGCAGGATGAGATGGCCGGCGGCGGATCGCGCGTTGAGCTTCAACTGCTGCTCGCGCGTCAAATCCCAATGCGCGTAAAGCCAGTGCGGGTCGCGCGCGATCAAAAAAAGTTTTTTTGTGCCGTAAGCTTCGGGCAATTCGGTTTCCGCCGTTTCAAAATGTTGCGACGGCGGCACGGGGCCGAGCGCGTATTTCCGGCCGGGGCCGCTGGCGGGCGGCGGCGCGGGCTGGTCGCCTTCGAGCAGGAGTGGCGGGACTTCAATTTTTTTGCGGCGGACGTAAGCGCGGCGGGCGGTTGTGGTTTTTGGTTTGGCGGCGCGGCGTGGGCGCACAACACGGGTGGTCGTCTTTTTTCGGGCTGCCACGGGTGTTGGTTTTGTTTTCATAACCGTAATTCCCTGTTTTTAGCGCTTAATTCATTGCCGGGGGAAAAGTTACGGCGGGAATTTGCCGGGCGCAATGTGAATTTTCCGGCGGGGTGTGGATAACTTTTTTGAAACGCACTTGCCAGCAGGCGGGCGGAGGTGTTCTTTATATCGACAGTTATGGCAGATTTGAACGGCACTCCATCCAACAATGCGCCGGTCACGATATTCGTCGTGGATGATGAGCCGATGTTGCTGGAGATGGCGGTGATGATTCTTGAACCGCTGCATTTTCGGGTGCGGACGTTTCGCGATCCGCAAACGGCGGTGGCGGAGTTTTCCGCGGCGAATCCACGACCGGCGCTGATCGTGACGGATTACGCGATGCACTCGATGAGCGGCATGGATTTGATTCGCGAATGCAGACGCATCCATCCGAAGCAAAAAATCATTCTCCTGAGCGGCACGGTGGACGAAAACATTTACACCAAAGCGGAGGCAAAGCCGGACCACTTTCTGGCCAAGCCGTATCAGGTCAGTGATTTTGTCACCCTGGTTCAATCACTCGCGACGGGTTGAGGCCGGGCTGCAATTTGCCGCCAAAGCGGTGGCGGAGTGATTTAAGCCGGATTAAATTTATGATGAGGAAATTATTCCTGAGCGTCGTCATCATATTGGTGGTTTTAATCGTTGTCGCAGTGATTGTCGTGGGTTTCTTTCTCGGCACCATCGTCAAAACGGGCATGGAAACGGTCGGCCCGAAAATCACGCAAGTTTCCATCAAAGTGGACGCGGTGAATTTGTCGTTGCTGACCGGCTCGGCCAGGGTCAAAGGCCTTGTCGTCGGCAATCCTGAAGGTTACAAAACGCCGCAGGCCATCAGCGTCGGTTCCGCGACCGTGAGCGTGAATCCATTTTCGGTTTTGTCGGACAAAATTGTTGTGCGTTCGGTGCGCGTTGAAGCGGCGGAAATCACTTTTGAGGGCGGCCTCGGCGGCAACAACCTCAGCAAAATCATGGACAATGTGAATGCCATCGCCAAAACCGGCCGGAAAATTGAAGTGGACGACTTTTTGATTACCGGCGCCATGGTTCACGTCAATCTCACCGGCATGAGCGGCAAGGAAATGACCCTGCCGCTGCCGGATATTCATCTCACCAACCTGGGCCAAGGCAACGCCGGCATCACTGCGACTGATTTGACGCGACGCGTGCTCGGCGCCATCACCGCCGCCACCGTCAAGGTTGTCGCCAGCGCCACTACCGACATCGGCAAGGGCGCCGGGAATTGGGGCAGGGATGCCGGGAAAGCAGTGGGCCAAGACATGAACAAAATCACCAAGGGAATTGGCGGTTTGTTCAAGAAATCAACGAATTAATCAATTCGCTGCCGCGCCTGCGATTTTTAGATTGCAAGTGCGGCGGTCTGCTTTTAGACTCCGATTGAAGCCCGTAAGTTAAGGTTATGTTTTTTGGCGTTGATTATTATCCTGAGCAGTGGGTCTTCCCTTATGCCGGCACCGCCGACAACCCCGAGGGCGCTTGGGAACGCGATGCTGAACTGATGTTCAAGGCCGGCATCAACGTTGTCCGCATCGGCGAATTCTCCTGGGGACTCTGCGAACCCGAAGAGGACCGATACGATTTTCTCTGGCTGCGCCGCGTGATGGACATCATGGCGCAACACGACATCAAAGTCGTTCTCGGCACACCCACCGCCGCGCCGCCCATCTGGCTGGCCAAAAAACATCCGGAAATTCTGCCGATCGACGAGTACGGCCGGGTCAAGCACGAAGGCACGCGCCGCGCCGTTTGCTTCAACAACGACACTTTTTGGAACACTTCCAAGCGTTTGGTTGAAAACATGGCTCAAGCCTTGGGCGATCATCCCCAATTGATCGCCTGGCAGATTGACAACGGCCTCGGCGGACATCAAACCGAGTGGTCGTTTAACGAAGATTCGCGGCTGGAATGGCAAAACTGGCTCAAGTTGAAATACGAAACCGTCGGGCGCCTCAACGACCAGCTCGGCTTGCGCTGCTGGGGTCAGATCGTTTCCTCATTCGACGATGTACCAATGCCCATGTATGCCCCCGCGATGCACAACCCGGCGCTCTTGCTCGATTGGAACCGCTTCTGCAGCGACGCCATCATCGCCTTTGCCCGGATGCAGGCTGATGTCCTGCATGAAATTTGCCCCGACCATCCCGTCACCGTCAACCTGCGCGCGCTCACGCGAAAATTCGACCACTTCGACATGGCGAACGTCGTGGATTTTGTCTCTATCGAGAGCAACGCGGCCATCAAGACCAAATCCACCGAACTGGCCTGCGACATTGACATCCTCCGCTCGCTCAAAAAAACGGACATCAAGACGCCCGACAGTGACTGCGGATTCTGGGTCATTGAACAAAAAGCCGGCCAGGTCAACTGGCAGGAGGTCAACTCGCTCGTGCGTCCCGGCGTCATCCGGCTGTTCACCTACCAATTGATTTCGCGTGGCGCCTGCGGCGTGTTTTTTTACCACTGGCGCCAGCCGCGCATCGGCAATGATAAATTCTTCGGCGCCGTGCTGCCGCACCACCTCGAAGGCAACACCCGCATCTTCAAGGAAATCAGCCAAATCGGCGAAGAATTGAAATTGCTCGCCCCCGCCATCAAAGGCACCCGGATCGTGGCCGACGCCTGTATTCTTTACACGCACGACAACGACTGGACGCTGCAACAGCCGATGCAGCCGAACAAATTTTTCAACCTCCGCGAGCACATTCAACTCGTTTACAACGCATTGCACGACCGCAACATCTCCGTGGATTTTGCGCGGCCAACGGAGGACCTTTCGCAATACAAAATCGTATTCGCACCCTCGCTGCACCTGCTGTCCGCGGACGAGGCGGACCGGCTCAAACTGTACGTCCAAAACGGCGGCACGCTCGTCGGCACGTTCAACACCGGCCTCATCAATGAACATTGCATCGTGCCCGACGACGGCTACCCGAACAACATGACCGATTTGTTCGGCCTGGAAGTTTTGGAATTCGACCCCATTCCACCCGGCGAGGAAAATCACCTCACCTTCAAAGGTGCGTTCCCGACCAGCCATTTGCATCCCGCCCGGCTTTGGTGCGACATCATCGAGCCGAAGGGCTGCCAGATTTTGGCGACTTATGCGAAGGATTTTTACGCCGGACGTCCCGCCATTACCATGAACCCCTTCGGCCTCGGCAAGGCCATTTACGTCGGCACGATGAGCCATCAGCAGTTTTACCACGACCTCGTTTCGTGGTTGCGCCAGATGTGCGGCCTGCAACCCCTGCTTAAAGTCCCCGAAAACGTCGAAGTCAGCATGCGCCAGAAGGAAGGCATGCGCGTCTTCTTTTTGCTCAACCATCAGAACTCGCCCGTGCGCATCCAATTTTACAAGCCCATGCACGATTTCCTCACGGGCAACACTTTTTCCGGCAACTACGACCTTCCGCCGCACGGCGTGCTCGTCCTCGACGAACATCCCGAAGATAAAATCTCTGGCGTTACCGCCTGATTTGCGGTTTGTTTTCCGCCGGTGAATTTTCTCGAAGCCACTCTCGCTGCCCTGGCACTGTTGAGTCTTGCCCTCGCGCTCTGGCAATGGCTCGCCGCCGGGCGTTTTCCGCTGCACCGTCGCGTCACTGAACCATCTTCTACCCCGGCCTGCGGGGACGAAGCTCCGACGCTCGCGGCGGAGCGAAGGCCCGCAATCACCTCGCTCAAACCGCTCAAAGGCTGCGACGCCACCACCGCCGAATCGCTCCAAAGCTGGTTTAATCAAAATTACCCCGGCCAGATTCAAATTCTGTTCGGCGTCGCTGACGCCAGTGATCCGGTTTGCAAAATCGTCCGCGAACTCATTGAAAAAAATCCTGGTCGCGACGCGCAACTCGTCGTCTGCGCTGAATCACTCGGCGCCAACGGCAAAGTCTCCACGCTCATTCAACTCGAACGGCTTGCCAAACATCCGCTGATTCTTGTCAGCGATGCCGATGTGCGCGTGCCTCCGGATTTTCTCGCCAACATTACCGCGCCGCTGCGCGATTCAAAAGTCGGTCTGGTCAATTGCTTTTACCGGCTGGCGAATCCCGCGACAACCGCCATGCGTTGCGAGGCCGTTGCCATCAACGCAGATTTCTGGAGCCAGGTTTTGCAATCCACCAACCTCAAGCCGCTCGACTTCGCCCTCGGCGCGGCGATGCTCACGCGCCGCAAATTGCTCGAAGAAATCGGCGGCTTCGCCGCATGGGTAAATTGCCTCGCGGACGATTATCAACTCGGCCATCGCATCGCGCAGCGCGGCCATCGCATCGCGCTTTGCCCCGTCGTTGTGGAATGTTGGGACGCGCCAATGAACTGGTGTGATGTCTGGAAACACCAACTGCGCTGGGCGCGCACCATCCGCGTCTGCCGGCCCCTGCCGTATTTTTTCAGCATCCTGTCCAACGCCACACTCTGGCCGCTGTTGTGGCTGATCGCATCGCTCGTCTGGTCTAAAACACTTTGCGCTCCGCTCATCGCTGTCGTTTGTTTGCTCATCCGTATGGTCCTGGCGCAAAATCTCCAGCGCCGATTCATGCAATCGCGCGACAACATCGCGCCGCCGTGGCTGGCGCCGGTAAAAGATTTGCAGCAAGCGGCGATTTGGACCGGCGCGTTTTTGGGAAATACCGTTGAATGGCGGGGACAGAAAATGCGTTTGCGGCGGGATGGAACGTTGATTGCGGAAAAGTGAAGTGCCTTGTCCAACGTTGCCAACCGACGCAGCTTTGATAAGGTGGTTTTGGTCGGGCGGTTGGCGCAGTGGTAGCGCAGCTCCTTTACACGGAGACGGTCGGGGGTTCGAATCCCTCATCGCCCACCAGCCTTCGTTCGGAGCACCGCGGAGAACGAAGGCTGCCGCGTCGAAGTAAAACGAAGACGGGCTAGAATCGTTGGTTCTGTTCACCGTGACGGTGCGCGATCCGCCGTTCTCGGCAACGCTGTAGGCGGCTGCGCCGAGAGCATGACCGAATTGTTCTAGGGGCGTATCGTCACCAGTTCGATGCCGTTGGCATTAGGATCCAGGTTTTTCGCGTACTGTTTTGCCGTGGAATTGTTCCAATGGTCGGCAACGCCTGCGCCGGCATCGGCCGCGTTATTAATGTAGCTTGTCCCGCCGGACTGGCCGGAAATCGTGCTCCAGAAGTCGTACGAAACGCATTCCTCGGCGACGCCGTCGAGCGACATGATGAAGCTCGACATCTGTTTGCCGTTAAAGGGCGCCAAGGCCACGCCGTTGAATGGAGCGTCATCCAGCTTCGGGCTCGGATACATCGCGTCCATGCACCACAAAACGACTTTGCCGCCGAAATTCGCGTTTGTCATATAGGCGGTGAGGGCGCTGTTGGCGGGATGCTTTTTGTTGTCCTGCCAGTTGGGCAGGATGCCGTTAATCCCGTAAAGATTCTTTGACCCGAACGTGATGATCCCGCCAACGTGGCCTTTGAGCAGGGGCTGGCAAATAATGTATCGGGCATTGTAAAAACACGCCGATTCCGAATTCTTGACGTCGTTATTGGGGAAAACGCTGTCCACGTTGGTGGTGGTGACGCGGCCGTTGTTGCCGAAATAATCAACCACTTTTACATTGGGAAACGCCTCGTGGATCGCGTTGAAAATATTGTCCGTAACGGCGCGGCTCGGGTCGCCGATCCAGATGTCTGCCTGGGGAACGCCTGCGTTCACAAGGCTCGCGACCACCGCGACACAGGTCTGGGGGTTGGCGTTCATGGCATTGCCATGGTCTGCGGCTGGAGCGGCCGTATTGTTCTGGTTGATCTTGATGGCGATCATATCGCCGGCCTGATATCCCGTGCCTGCGCGGCCGTGAGCATTGTTGAACCAGCGGAATATTTTGTTCCAGGAATCGGCGTCGTTTTTCCCGCCGGAAAGCGCTGCGACACCCGCGGTAAAGGACTTGTTATATTCCGCCTGCGGATTGACGGCCGCGTCCCAGTAGTTTCCCGCGCCAGTCCATTTTGCCGCATTGGGGTTATATACCCACGCAACCCGGCCGGGAAAGATACCCTTTGCAGTGCCGACAGGATTTGCCGCCAAAGCAGGATGAGCGTCATTCGCAATAAAAACAAACAGCGATACGATCGCAGCCGCAAAAAAGAGACCGGCCAGGACATGCTTTTTGTTCCTTAAAAGCGACCTGGCCTTTGTGAATGAGAACGCATATCCCGCAAGGGCGACACAATACGTCAGAAATCCGATCCGTATGGGCGCGGCCGCGCGCTGGCACGGATACGCCGCGCGGGACGGTTTTGGGATAACGCGGAACAGATACCATGCGCATGCGGCCAATCCGGCAAAAAGCAGGGACCATTTTGGCCATGCGCTCTTGTTGATACCGAGTATTTTTCCGGTCTTCGGACAACGCTTAAATAGATTTGAAAAAACCATATCGCCTCCTGTGGGAAAAGGGTTGATTTTACCACTGATTTTGGTTGCCAGTTTAGAAAGCATATTGCATATTTCTGATTATAATATAATCGTTTATTAATTGAAAGTAATTTACTGTTGTCCCACAGGGTTGATGGTTGAGGAGTAAAAGAAAGTTGGCTGGCGGGTTTGGGCCCTGCCACAAGGTGGGGCATGAAAAATCAAACTCGACACAAGCCAACGGCCGGCAAGTTTTCGCTGTTGCGCCAACTTTGCAACTTCATTCCGCCGCAGTTGGCCCGTCAGACCGGTGTCAAAGAGCAGCCCCGCACCTTCAGCCCGTGAAGTCATGTCGTTAGCCTGCTCTACGCCCAACTCACCCACGCGCTGCGCCTGCACTCCGGCCCACTCTCGGCCTTGCGCGGAGCCACGCCGCCGCCCGGCCGGATATTTGGCCAGCGCCACCTGCAAATCGCCCGAACGCTCAAAACGAAACCGATTTTGCCGGCGTGTAGATCATGTTCGCAACGACGATGGCGAATCTTAACCGTTAAATTGTGAATCGTTCAATCGCTAAATCATTGCCTCACGCCTTGATTTAGCAATACGACCATTCAGTGGATCTCGCCGTTGAAATCCTGCTGCCGCAACGCCTCAAACAAAACGAGTGCCGCACAGTTCGACAGATTCAGTGAACGCGATTTTTCATTGAACATCGGAATCCGCAGCCAGTGGTTACGGTTTTGTTCCAGCAACTGCTTCGGCAAACCGGCGGTCTCGCGTCCGAAAACCAGATAATCATCCGCTGAAAATTTCGCCTCGGTGTAAATCTTCGGCCCGCCCGATTCGACAACCCAAAGCCGCGCTTTCGCCGGAAGTTTTTCCTCAAACGCCTGCCAGTTTGGCCACCGATGCCATTCGACGTGCTGCCAGTAATCCATGCCCGCGCGCTTGAGTTGCGCGTCATCGAGCTTGAAACCGAACGGTTCAATCAGATGCAGCGTCGTTTTTGTGGCCGCGCAAAGGCGTGCCACATTGCCCGTGTTCGGTGGAATTTCCGGTTCAACCAAGACGATGTTCATTCGTTGCTTTCGTAGCAGCCGAGGTAACGAGGCTCATTCTTCATTTTTAATTGGAGCCTCCTCACGTCGGCTGCTACGGGTTTTTGAATAAAACACCTTCCACAGAACCAGCCCATGTGCCGGCGCGGTCATGCCGGCCACGCGCCGGTCCTTTTTCGCCAGCATCCGCCGGACTTCATCCGCCGGAAACTTGCCCAGACCGATCTGCACCAGCGTCCCCACGATGCCGCGGCACATTTTGTAGAGAAAACCGTCACCTTCGATGATAAATGTCAGTCGCGGGCCGGACTTTTTGATGTCACAGCGGGTGAGCCGGCGCACGGTGGATTTCATCTCGTAATTCCGACTGGCGGCAAACGATTTGAAATCACGCCGTCCGACAAACAACGGCGCGGCGGCGCGCATGGCCTTCAAGTTGAGCGGGCGCGTCACATGCCACGCGGTATGGCGAATCAGCGGATTCATGGCCGGATGATTCCAGACGAAATAGCGATATTGTTTGCCCGCCGCGTCGAAGCGCGCGTGAAATTCTTTCGGCGCGCGTGAAGCGGAAAGCACACGAATGTCTTCCGGGAGCCAGGCATTGAGCGCCAACGTGAGTTGGCGCACGGACATTTTGGCTTCGGCGCCGGGAATTTCAAAATGCGCGACCATGTCGAGCGCATGAACCCCGGTATCCGTGCGACTGGCGCTATGGAGACGCGGTTTGCTCGGGAACAACTTTGCCAGCGCCGTTTCGACGATTTCCTGCACGCCGGTCCCGGTTTTCTGCACCTGCCAGCCTTCATAGCCCGTGCCGTCGTAGGCGATGGTCAGTTTGAATTTGAGGGTTTCCACAAGAGCATATAACCGCGGATGAACACGGATGGACACGAATGAAACCCAACGCGACTTGCGCCGCAACCACAGTTTTTGGAGTGCGGCGGGAAGCGAAGCGCCACGCCGCTTTGGGAAGCAACCATCCGCGCGGAAAGCGGTGTCGCCGCTGCGCTCTGCCACCGCAATCCATATCTTTGTAGTTCGTTTCCCAATCCGTGTTTATCCGTGTTCATCCGTGGTTCAAAATCAAATCCCATCCAGATAACTCTGCAACAAAATCGCTGCCGCCGTCTGGTCCACTTTCTCTTTGCGTTTGGCGCGGCGCGCCCCGCCTTGAATCAAAACCCGGTTCGCCTGCGCCGAGGTCAGCCGCTCGTCCCAGGTTTTGATCGGAATGGCAACGGCATCTTTCAGCGCGGCAACGAATGTCTCCACTTTGAACGCCGCCGGGCCGTAGCTGCCGTCCATGTTGCGCGGCAGGCCGACGAGAATCAGGTCAATTTCCTTTTCGCGGACCAACTGCCGGAGCCGCGCCAGAAAATCCGCGAACGGTTCGGCGGGAATGTATTCCTGCGGCTGCGCGATGGTTTTGGTTTCATCGCTCACCGCGACGCCGATGCGCTTGCTTCCGTGATCGAGGGCGAGAATTCGCATGACACGCACAGTCTTGCAACAAAAGCTTGGCGTGGCGAGCCGATTTCAATGCAACCATTTTTCACCACAGATGAAACACGGAATTAGGACGAGAAGTTGGCGAAGCGAGCGCCGTAGGCGCGACATATT
>PMOA01000067.1 GCA_003161635.1 Limisphaerales bacterium | reverse complement strand
GTTCACAGCGCCGCCCTACCCATTGCATCGATTGTCTCTGGGAATTGGTATTATAACCTGACCACCGTTATAACCATTGACTTTCCCTGTCAAAAACCTTAATTCCATTCCGATGAATACATTATTAAGCAGTCTATCGGTTCAACAACTACGCAAAGCAGCCACACTCAAAGAGAAAATCCAATCGCTGGAAAAAGAGCTTGGCCAGCTATTGGGTTCTTCAACCAACCCTGCCGCTCATGCAGTTCCGAAAAAGAAATGGAAGATGAGTAAAGCGGCCAGAGCCAGGATCAGTGCTGCTGCCAAAGCAAGATGGGCGAAACTGAAAGGGCCAAAGCCATCAATGAAACCGGCCAGGAAAGTCAGACGGAAGATGAGTGCAGCGGCCAAAGCCAAACTCTCAGCTAAAATGAAAATGATTTGGGCCAGGAGAAAGGCCAAGAAGTCCAAATAACCGGCGGTCTTGGTAGCGTGCGAGTTTCCACCAAAGGAAACTCAAATTAAATCAAACCGGGTTGGCCGGGGCGTGCGTGCTGAAGCGCGCCTGCTTTTGTTTGTTGCGGCCCGCCTGCGTGCTTCGGCGCGGCAGGCTTCGCTTTCGCTGCGCTTCAAGCGAAGACTGGTGCTGTGGCGGGACTCAAATTCGCCAATGGAACTGCGGACCGGAATTTTTTGACAAGAAACCATTTTGCTGCCACACACAAACAATGGCCGCTCAAAACATTCATAAATATTCGCGCGCCAAACTTTTCACGCAACCTCACCCGGCGTTGGTCCCACCCGCATTTGATTTCTATGGCGAAGAAGCAGCTTCCAGATCGTGAGGTGTTGGCTCCATCACATCGCCGAGGCGATTGCCCGTCGTGTATAAAACAATTCCAAAACCGGCCGCGCATTTAAACCCAGCCGCAAAGAAAAACAAGCGGAATGCCCCGCTCGCGCGATGGGACGGATATCACGCAAAGACTGGCTGGCCGAACCTTGTCCGACAAAGCGCCGGCCAAAGTCGTTGTTGACGCTTCGGGCGGCATGGGCACCATTCGTGGATATTGGTAAAACTGCCTTGGGTGAATATGTTTAGCCAAATTAAAGATCGGGTGACCGGGCCTATCGCCGGTTTATTTTTCAATGTTTTAATCAAGGAATATGGAACTATGACCAACCTGCAAATCGACTCGAAAAACAAAACCATCACCTGTGAATTGGATTTAAAGGGCGAATCCACACCGCTGAAGATCAATTGTTTGAACTATCAATTGGTGGAGGAGGGGGATGCGACGTTTTTTGAAATAACCAAAGTGGATACTTCCCGGGAATGGATCACCGTTCTGTGCGATGAATACCTGAAGCACCGACGGTTCAAATTGCCGCCATTGGCCAGGTTTGCTTTGTAATGCGAACACCGGTCACTTTTGGAACAAGGCCGTTTGTTTTAATCCGTTGAGGGCAAACTGCACGGCGATGGCCGCCAGCAACAACCCCCATCAGCCGCGTGATCAACTTGATGGCCAAAGGGTTGAGCCACCGTGCCCCATGAGCCGAGAGCCGAAGAATCAAATAGCTGGCAAACGAAACCACCACAATGGAAAGCAAAAGCGCAACCCGTTAAGGCCAGTCTTGGGCTTGATTCATCAGTATCAACGAAGTGGAAATGGCCCCAGGACCGGCCAGCATCGGAACGCCCAATGGCGTAATGGCGATATCGTCCTTGGTTGCGCCCGCCGCGGTTTCTTCGCGGGTTTCCTGTGCCGCGGAACGTTTGGCATAAAGCATGTCCAGTGCGATTCGCAGCAACAACACGCTGCCCGCGATCTGGAAGGCCGGTAAGGTGATGCCCAGCAGCCGGAAAATCCATTGGCCGGACAGGGCGAACAGGATGAGAACTCCCGCGACGACCAGACAAGCCAGGCGGGCCATGCGCAGCCGTGACGCTACGGAATCGCGCGGCGTCATGGCGATAAACGCCGGAATCGTCGCAATCGGATCGACAATCACGAATAGCGAACTCAGCGCTAAAAAACAGTACGCAACCAGATCCATGTCCGTTTCACGTTATGCCGAACCACCGCCGCTCCGGTTTCGCTGCAAACTCAACTGGCTTGCCGGGCCGAAGCTCGCAGCATCTGCGTGCGGTGTATCTCTGATAGCCCGCCTTCGTTTTTCTTCGGCGCGACAAACCGGCGCGGCAATTTTCGCTTTCGCTGTGCTTCAAGCGAAGGCTGGCCTGCCAATCGCAGCCCGGATGCCGAAGGTTGGTGCCGGTGGTGAGACTCGAACTCACACGACGTTTTTGGCCTGCTCATTTGTCAAAAACCCTCAAAAATCCAACATTTATAACACGCTTGACACGGGCAGACGTTATGCGCTACCGTTATGCAACATGTCAAGCATCCACAAACAACCGGGCAGGCCGAACTGGTTCTGCGCTTTTTACGACCCCGAAGGCTTCCGCCGCTTCCGTAGCACCGGCACGGAGAACGCCAAAATCGCCCGCACGATCTGCGTCAACATCGAGCGCGCCGCCGCGTTGACGCGCCAGGGCAAGCTGTCGAACGAAAAGGCGCTAAAGCTCGTGCGCGAGACGTGCGCGGCCATTGCCGAGACGCACGGCAAACTCGCGGCAGACCGCGCCGAGAGCGTTTTGAAGCCTGCCGTGGAGGAGTTCATCCGAATCGCTGGCGGTGAATTCACGTCCTACACCGTGCGAAGCTGGCTTGATTCGTGGTTGGCCGGTAGGACTGATGCGAGCAAGGCGACGCTGGTTGAATACCGACGCATCATTAATTTGTTTTTGAAATATCTTGGGGCACGAGCAGACCGCCCGCTCACCACGCTGCAACCGAAGCAAATTGAGGACTTCAAACAGCATCTTGCCGAGCGCGTCGGGCCGTCCACCGTCAATAAGGCGGTAAAAGTCCTGAAAGCTTCATTCAACAACGCCGTCGCCAAGCGCCAGCTTGAATTCAGTCCTGCCGAGCACGTTGAGAACATCGAAGTCGAGGAAGCCAATCGTCGCCCGTTCACCGGCAAGGAATTGACCGCGCTTCTGTCTCACGCCGGCACGGAGTGGCGCACGATGATTCTGACGGCGTTCTACACCGGCCTGCGGTTGCGTGATTGCGCGAATCTGACTTGGCGCAATGTCGAGTTGCACACGGACACGCTCAACGTCCTGACGGAAAAAACCAAGCGGCGCCAAGTGTTGCCGCTGGCCGAACCGCTGGCGCGGCATTTGTCCGGCATGGCCGGCGATGATCCCGACGCCGCGCTTTGCCCGACGTTGCACGGCAAACCAGCTTCACGCCTTTCAGCGCAGTTTTACCTCGTCATGGTGAAAGCCGGAATTGTGGAAAAACGAAACTACGAGGGCACCGGGAAAGGCCGGGACACGCGCCGCGAAACCGGCTCTGTCAGTTTTCATTCCTTGCGCCACAATTGCACCAGCGCGTTGAAATCGTCTGGCGTGTCTGACTCTGTGGCAATGGACATCGTTGGCCATGAAACCGCTTCCGTCTCGCGCAACTACACCAAAATTGACGACACCGCCAAGCGCGCCGCCGTCAATAAACTGCCCGACATCACGAAATGAACTTTGAAAAGTGAAGGTGAACCATGAAGAAGCAATCAAACCAAACCACGCAGGCGCAAAAACTGCCGGATGAAGAATGGAATTTCAACGGTCTCTCCGGGTATAGTGATGACTGCGTTAGAGGAATCTTCCTTTATGAGTATTTTCGATACAGCGACAAGCTTTGTAAGCTTGTGATTCGCTGCCGGGAGGGTTTCGCCCCGATGTCTCCGCTGGACGAGCAATGGATACGGGAAGCAACGAACGGCAATGAAGCCTTTTTCCCCTTGGTGCAACAATTGAAGAGTTGTCCCGGGTTCCCGGATACGCCCGCCTTACAAATCGTAAAGAACGGTTATCCAGGCGTAAATCGAGAAGATTCGGGAAAGGACTGGCTGCGTGATCTCGGTTCTGTCGGGGCGGTGCGTCTCTATGGTCGTGAAATTTGGGATTCGGATTCTGAAACGACGGATGAGTTTCATAAATTTTCTTCCTTATGTTTACAATTGGAGAATGAGCCGGGCATCGAATACCGTTACAAGGGCAGTGTGCAAGCGCGAAAGTTTGAGAGCATATTTTCTTTGGGAATAAATTGGCACGCACCGGACGATCAAATTGTGGACGATTTCCGCAATGTGGTTCTCAATCGTCGCCCTGAACAATTCCGGGAACTGGCGAAAATTCCATCCAAACAAATAGCTTTCGGAAAATTTTTCGGCAAGTTGCCATTTCGACCAAGCAGCGCCCTTGATTGGCTGGGCGTGTATCGTCGCCGTGGAGCCGTTAAAACCTGGCGTAAATATTTTGAGATTTATAAGCCACAAGCCCTTCAAGGAACTAAACGCGGCGTTGTTAAATCAAAGGACATCAGCGACCTTTCACGCCCGCTTCAGGAACATTATCGCAAGGCAAAGCTGATTCTGGACTGGTTTGAAAACGGAACTGCACTGAAGAAAGAAAACTTCAGGTAGCCCCCCCGACCGAGCCTCGATTTCAAAACGGTCATCACACTTTCCGTGTCATCGGCGCTTTACTGTGTCCCATGACAAAACCAGACCGAGAAGTAACCGCCGCGCTGCTGGCGATTCCGCCGCCAAATGCGGCGCAGACGCACCCGCCAGAATTTTTGAGACTGCCACCGCCCGGCCAAAAATGCGAATGGACTGGTATGTCAAGGTCAGCGTTAAACGCTTTGATCTTGCCATGCCCTGCCAACCAAAACCGCCCGTCAGTTCGCAGTTTTGTTTTGCGCCAGCGTGGGGCGAAAACCGGGATTCGTCTGGTGGATTATTCAAGTCTGCGCGCACACATTTTGGCGCACATCGAAACCACCGAAACCGTGGAAGGAGCGCAATGAGCGCGGGTGAACATCTTCGAGCGGCGATGCACACCGTTGGCCTCGACCATCCCGGCGAATTGATTAACGACGGCAAATTGCATCGCTTCAAGACTGAAGGCGACCACAACCGCAACTCGTGGTATGTGCTTCGCTCAGGCACGCCTGCCGCCGGTGCGTTCGGTTGTTGGCGTCGCGGCATCAAAGAAGCCTGGTGCGAGAAATGCCGCGAGAATTATACGGCTACCGAATGGCGGACAATCCGTGAAAACTGGAAACGCGCAGAAGTGGAACGTGAGCGAACCGAAACGGAGCGGCACGCGAAGGCACAAAAGATCGCTGCGTGGCTTCTTAGTCGCGCCAGGCCGGTTACAACGCACGCTTATCTCGCCGCGAAGGGCGTGCGGGCTTCCGCCTACATGCGTGAATATTGGGGCGCGTTGGTTTTGCCATTGCGTGACGTGTGCGCTGAACTTCACTCGCTGCAATTTATTGGCGCAGCCGGCGACAAACGCTTTTTGAGCGGCGGACGTTGCGCTGGTTATTTTTTCACGCTGGCGGACAAACCGGACGGCGCACTTGTGATTTGCGAAGGCTACGCGACCGGAGCGAGCGTTCACGAGGCGACCGGCTTCGCGGTTGTGTGCGCGTTGAACTGCGGAAATCTTTTGGCCGTCGCCCAAGCACTGCGCGAAAAATTCCCGGTACGCGAAATCATCATCTGCGCAGACAACGATCAATTCACTGACGGCAACCCCGGCACGACGAAGGCGACGGAGGCCGCGAAAACCATCCGCGCCCGGCTCGCGGTGCCACAGTTTGCCGACACCAGCACAAAGCCGACTGATTTTAATGATCTTCACAAACTGGAAGGACTCGACATCGTGAAAGCACAAATCGAAAACGCTGCAACACCGAAAGAAACCGATGAAGAACTTTTTCAACGGCTGGCGAAACTCACACACCCCGAATACGACCGCGTGCGCGACGACGAGGCGGATCGGGCAGGTGTCCGCATTGGCACGTTGGACAGCGAAGTGGCCAAACGCCGTCCGAAAGACGAGATGGAGGACGCCACACAAGGTTCAAAGGTTTATTTTCCAGAGTTGGAGCCGTGGCCACAGCCTGTCAACGGTGCGGAGTTGCTGAATGAAATTGCGGTGACGTTGGAACGGTTCGTTGTCGCGCCAGAACCGGCCATCATTGCCGCGAGCTTGTTCGTGCTGCACACATACACCTTTGACCTCGGGGACATCTCGCCCATCCTGTTCATCACCGGTCCGACCAAGCGGTGCGGGAAGTCAAAATTCTTAGCCATACTCCTGCGGTTGGTTTCCCGCCCGTTTGCCGCAGCGTCGGCAACCGCCGCCGGCATTTACCGCATGATTGAGTTGCACCACCCGACTCTCTGCATTGATGAGGTGGACGCCTTTGTGCATGGGGACGAACAACTGCGCGGGCTGATTAACTCCGGCCATACCCGTGACGCCGCGTTTCACCTTGGTTGCGCGGCCACTGCGGACAAGGATTTTGAACCGCGCCGCTGGTCAACTTGGACGCCGAAAATCTTTTCAGGCATCGGCAGGCTGGCCGATACCATCGAAGACCGATCAATCATCATTAAGATGGTGCGGCGGCGGAAGGACGAGCCTTGCGAGCGGTTGCGGCACGGGACGCGGTTTGACGACATCCCCCAGAAAGCCCTGAAGTTCGTGAATGACCACACGGAAGTGATACGGAATAGCAATCCGTCCCCGCCGGACGCCTTGCATGACCGGGCGGCGGACAATTGGACGCCTTTGTTGATTTTGGCAGACCAAGCCGGGGGTGACTGGCCCGCGAAGGCTCGGCAGGCTGCTGTTGTGCTCTCCGGCGGTGACGATGGCGAGTCGCTTGGTCTCAACGGCCAGTTGCTCGCGGACATCCGGGATGTGTTCGCTGCGGCGGGCGCGGACAAGTTGGCATCGAAGGACATGGCGGAACGCCTGGCGCAGATCGAGGGGCGGCCTTGGGCGGAATTCGGAAAGCAGCGCCGACCCATTTCGCCGAACCAACTGGCGAACCTTCTGCGCGGTTTTGGCGTGTTATCCAGGACGATTCGCGTCGGGGATAGCACGGCGAAAGGCTACGACATGGCGGGTTTTTCGGACGCATTTTCCCGTTGGCTGCCCGGAAACCGGCTTCTGAAAGGTAACAAGGTAACATTGTCTGCAAACATTGAGGAAAGTCCCCTTTTTCAAAAGGTAACAGCGCAAGCGTGTGACGTTTCGGAAAATGGGGTTTCAGCCAATAAAGACGCGGGTTGTTACGTTGTTACCTTTCAGAACGCCGAAAAGGAGGAAATGCTGCTATGAACCCGACTTTGGAGCTTTACCAGCGCGCCATGAAGCTTGGCTTGAGGCTTGAGCCACGCGGCGGCGACAAGCTGGCGGTGATACCGGCCAACCGTTGCCCGCCAGAATTTGCCGACACGCTGCGCCAGCACAAACAGGAAATTTTGTCTCTGCTTGAAAGCCAAGCTGCCGGACTCACGCCCGATTGCGCTCCGTGGCTTCACGTCGCCAAGCAAATCTTGGCTGGTGAGTTTGTCGGCGCGGACAGTTCTACCGCCGCCAGTCTCAAAATCGGCCTGCGCTCAATCAGGCATCCGCTTTGCGTCTGCGCATTGGCGCGGTTGAATTCGGCAATAAGCGGGGATGGATGGAAGGTGTAGCACAATGGGTTTGGAACAAAGAGGCAGCCGGTTCTACTACTACGAAAAACGCCGGGAAGGGCGACGGGTGGTTTCCAGATACATCGGCGGCGGCGCGTTGGCGGGCATGGCCGCCGAAATGAGCGCCGAAGGCAGGCAAGAGCGTGAACAGCAACGCCAGCAGCAGAGAAAGATACGCGATGAACAAAAGCAAATTGACCGCCAGCTTGACGAACAAGGCAAAATCGTTGCCGCAGTCACCGGGCAATTCCTGCGAATCACTGGTTTCCACAAACACAAAGGGCAATGGCGAAAGAAACGCATTGGAAAAGAAGACAAAAACCAAACAGGAACTTAATACAGAATTTTGGGAACTCGCCCGAAAAGTTGACAAGTCATCTGAACCGAAGAAAGAGGACATTGAGCGGCTTAGACAAATCGTGGTTGCGATACCCGAATTTTGGCCCGTGCTGGCTCAGTCAACCGGCAGGGTGCGAGACCGACTCATCGAAAAGATCAGCGGAGGCATCCACCGAGCCTTTATGTTGGCCGGAGTGGACGTGCTGAAAAAGCAACTCGACTATGACGCCGCGTCGCCCCTTGAACGGTTATTGATTGACCATATCTTGACCGTGCGACTCCGACTCATCCATGCCGAACATAGCTACAATGAGCGCGTGGTGAATCAGTCCATCGCGTTCAACATGGGCGAGTATTGGGACAACCTGTTGTCGTCAACGCAGGCGCGGTTCCTCAGAGCGATTGAAGCCCTTGCGAGAGTCCGGCGACTGGCGCGGAATACACCTGCCTTGCAGATCAACATCGCCCACGAAGGCGGCAAGCAAGTCAATGTTCAGGGCGATACACTTGCTAGCGGTGGAAATCCTGCGGGTGATCCCTGACACCGCACAATCGGCGGCGCGAATGCCGCCCAAACCGCTGGAATTCCACTTGATGTCACAATCCACCAATTCTTGCTTTGCCTTTCACCGTTTGATTCAATCGTCAGCGTTCCGAAAAAACAAATGTAATCAAACCAAAAAACAATCTGCGTAGCTTCGGCTGCGAGTCTCAGTAGAAAACCGCGAATTTTCAAATGCAAAGAGACCGCGTCGAGCACGCGCCCATCGGGCGCGGCTTGATGTCACTTCTTTGCATGGGCGCTTCGCGGTGCCTCTACTGAGGGTGCGTTAGGTTCGCGCCCCTTTTTTTGGACAGAGCTAGGCCGCGTAGGAAAAGCAAGGTCCATGAAAACTAAAATCATCGTCGGGCTGGTCGCTATCATAGTTGTTGGCTTTCTGACTGGCTGTGCCACCAATCCTTACTCGGCTTATTATCATTCAAACCACAAGACCGAATCTTTTTTGCCGGCGGGAAGCGATGTTAATGTAGAGCAGATTCACGATGCCCAATTTCACGCAAAGATTGCCGACATGAAGGCGCAAGGGTGGGTGTGCGTCGGATGTTCAGACTTTAATTATCGCGCCGGGCTGCCACCGCAAGAACTGGTAATTGAGCAGGCAAGGCGAGTGGGTTCTGACAAGGTTGTCTTGGTTTCAAAAATAGTTGGCGTTCAAACCGTCATGGCGCTGCCGACGATCCAGCCGAGCCGCACATACACGACAACTGAAACAGGCGGCTTTTACAGCGGGGCGAATTACGGCAGTTATTCGGGGACCGCAACCACAACAACGCCGATGCAGGTGGGCGTCCAGTATGTGCCCTGCAATATACCCGTTTACGAGGTTGGGGCGTCGTTCTGGCGGCGACCGCAATAACAATGTGAGGGAAGTTTATGAACCCAAAGGAACAAAGCTCCACGCCAGCAAAGGACGCACCAGAGCGAGTTACGACCATCACCCAGCGGTTTTTGGACGAAATGAAGGCCAACCAGGTCGAATCTTCGGTGCCGCAACCCGAACAAATGGTAAAAAGGCAGGGACCGATAAAATTCTGCGAAAAAAACATTTGCGAAGTCAAAGAGGCTCTTTCTGCAATGAAAGAACGAATGGAGGGCGGTCTTCCAAGTTTCACGCCGCCAATCGGCATCCGTGAAATTGATCGGGTTCAAAAAATTCTGGATGCCGAATTGATCAGCATAAACAATTCGATCAATTCGATTAAGTGGTTTGACCGAGCATTACAACAGGAAAAAAACCGCGCAGGCCTGTGGAAAGCATTGGCTATTGTTTTGGCAATAATTTTGGGCTGCATCTTCTACCTGCACTTTTTCCCACTGCACTACACTGAAAACCCCGAAAGCAGTGATTACGGAGCTTGAGATTAAACCCTTTATCATCGTAAGAAATCATGGCTACGTGTCCGATTTGTAAGCTTATAAATCCAGCCGATGCAGTTCGCTGCGACTGCGGTTACAATTTTTCGTCTCGACGGATGGGGACCGATGAACAGGCGCAGCGAACAATTCAACCTTTGTCCATCTCGGAAATCATTTTCACCGCGCTGGCTGGGGTTATCGGACTCATCGGACTTTTTTTTGTGATACCCCAGGCATCCAGATTCAAAGCGAACGGATTCTTGCTGAAGCATCGAAAAACTTGGCAGATTTACTGGCTGGCTTTGGGCCTCAAGTTGGCTTTTGTGCTGCTTGTGATCGTAATCGCCACTCACAGGCCACGTCCGTAAATTCGCCATCATCGCAAAAAATGTTCCGGGCGCAGAATCATAAAGGCAAAATCCCCGGAGCCGGGCGGCGGGTGCAATGTGGAGCGCAGCCGGATGAGGCGAGCAATACATTGACGCGACGACCGGCGACACACAATCGGCCTCTGATTCACGCGCACGGCTCCACGCGGCTGCGGACTGTCTGCGGATGGTTCGCGCTCGTTGCCGTTGCCTGTTTGCAGTCTGTTCCAGCCTTGGCGTAATGGCATCCCTCCACAGACCGCCACATAATGGCCGCTGTCGCAGCCAGGCGCGCTCCCGCCCAAGGCTCGCCCACCACCACCATCGCCCAATGGGAGCGAAATAAACAACAAATACTTTTTGACATTAATACTTTCATACTATATTACTTTAATACTATGAAACAAAAACTTGAACAGTTATCGAAAACCGCGATGGACATAATCAGCACGTTCGCTCGCAAGGGCGATGCGGCTTCAATTGCTCGCATTGCGGGAACTGCGAGCAGAATCCAACAACTACAAGAACAACTCTTCCACATCGAGCAGGAGATCCCCCAAATCGACGAGAAGCTGAAGAACTTCACACTTGTTCAAGCGCCCCCAGAACCCCGAGGCAGCTCAGCGGACCCGTTCACCCTCGGCAACGGTCGCGCCGAGAAGAAGAAACTTCGCATCACGATTGACTGGGCACGGCTGGGCAAGCCTGGAGGCAAGGAAGTCATCTGCGAGCACATGTCGTCCCACACCATGACCAAATGGGCCGCGCGCCTCTACCAGCAGTTCGGGCCTGAGACCCTTCAAAAGCTCGCCGGATTCAGAATCAGCCGCGGACCAATGTTATCCAAGAACCCGCAGAGCGACTTCTTGAACAAAACGAGCGGCACTGTCTTCGCTCATCAGCCGATTGGGGATTCCGGCTACTACATCCTGACACACAGCCAGAACTCACAAAAAGTCACCGATATCAGAAGGGCCTGCCAAAGAGTCCTGAGCCTTCCAGTCGGCACGGTCCTCGTCGAGGAGATCGAGAAGAACGGCTGGTGACAAACCCGACGGCACCCGGTGTAAACCTTCCTGCCCCCCAATTTCCTCTATGCGTCAAACAAACCGCATGAAGTTATTTTGATCAGGTCCCGGCCCGCTTCCGTTTTTGTTTGCGCCTGTCCGCCAATCACATAAAACTCGTGCCTGAAATGCGCCTGCCGCTCTTTATTGGTCACGAATTTGGGAGTTGAAAATGTCTAACCCCTTTTTTGAAAAACCGATTCTCAATTCCCCGTATGAATGCCCGCAGCGGCATTGGGAATTGGATGAGCACGGACAGCCGACGCAACAAATCCTTGAGCGCCGCCGCCGCGCCGAGTTCATCACCCCGATTCCCAAGCCGCGCAAACGCAAATCCGCCGCCGCCCAGGAACAGATTGTTTTCGACGAAGGCAAAGGGCTTTCCACCAAAGAGCAGCAGTATGATCCCACGTCCATCATCAATCAGTTGCGCCAGCAGGTGGATCAATGGCGCAGCCTGCCCAATCCCAACACTTGGCAGGTGACGCCCGAAACCGCCCGGTTGTTGCAACACTGGCGGCATCACAAATTTGCTGGCATCCGCCCGTTTTTCTGCCAGGTAGAGGCGGTGGAAGCGGCCATCTGGCTGACAGAGGTTGCCCCGCACGCGGGCAAGACCGGCCAGAGCATCCTCAACCACCTGGCGAACGCCAACAACGACGCCAACCCCGAACTCATGCGGCTCGCGCTCAAGCTGGCCACCGGCGCGGGTAAAACCACCGTCATGGCCATGCTCATCGCATGGCAGACGATCAACGCGGTGCGTAGGCCCCAGAGCCAGAGGTTCACCCGCGGTTTTCTCATCGTCACCCCCGGCCTGACCATCAAAGACCGGTTGCGCGTGCTCCAGCCCAACGACCCCGATAGCTATTACCAGAGCCGCGAACTGGTCCCGACTGACATGCTGGACGATGTCTTTCGCGCCAAAATTGTCATCACCAACTTCCACGCCTTCAAACTTCGCGAACGGATTGAAATCTCCAAAGGCGGGCGCTCACTCCTGCAGGGTCGCGGCGAGGAATTGAAAACGCTGGAAACCGAGGGCCAGATGCTACAGCGCGTAATGCCCGATTTGATGGGTCTGAAAAACATTTTGGTGATAAACGACGAATCCCATCATTGCTACCGTGAAAAACCCGGCGCAGAAAAGGAATTGGAAGAATTGAAGGGCGAGGAAAAAAAACAGGCCGAGAAAAACACCGAGGCCGCCCGTCTCTGGATTTCTGGGCTTGAAGCCGTGAATCGCAAGCTCGGCGTTGCCCGCGTGATTGACCTGTCCGCCACGCCGTTTTTCCTCAGCGGTTCCGGCTATGTCGAGGGCACGCTGTTTCCGTGGACCATGAGCGATTTTTCGCTCATGGACGCCATTGAATGCGGCATCGTCAAACTCCCGCGCGTTCCCGTCGCTGACAATATCCCCGGCGAAGAAATGCCCATGTTCCGCAATCTCTGGGAACACATTGGGAAAAAGATGCCCAAGAAGGGACGCGGCCAGGGCAACACCCTCGATCCGTTGAGCCTGCCGCCGCAGCTACAAACCGCCCTTGAAGCCCTTTACGGCCACTACGATAAAACCTACGCGCTTTGGCAAAAATCCGGCATCCGCGTGCCGCCGTGCTTCATCGTGGTCTGCCAGAACACCGCCATTTCAAAACTGGTTTATGATTTCATTTCCGGTTTTCAGCGGCAGAACGACGACGGCACCACCACCCTCGAAAACGGTCGTCTCGCCTTGTTCCGCAATTTCGACGAACACGGCAACCCGCTCGCCCGCCCGCATACCTTGCTGATTGATAGCGAGCAACTCGAATCCGGCGAAGCATTGGATGACAATTTCCGCAGCATGGCGGGCGACGAAATTGAACGCTTTCGTCGCGAGGTTTTGGAACGCGGCGGCAAGCTCGCCAACGAACTTCAAAAGGGTAAGGAATTCGACGACGTAACGCTCTTGCGCGAAGTGATGAACACCGTCGGCAAATACGGCCAGCTTGGCGGCTCTATTCGCTGCGTCGTCTCCGTTTCCATGCTCACCGAGGGCTGGGATGCCAACACCGTCACTCATGTTCTTGGCGTCCGTGCTTTCGGCACGCAGCTTTTGTGCGAGCAGGTCATTGGCCGCGCCTTGCGCCGCCAGTCCTACGACCTCAATGAAGCCGGCTTGTTCAATGTCGAATATGCCGACGTTCTCGGCATCCCGTTCGACTTCACGGCCAAGCCCGTCATTGCACCACCGCAACCGCCGCGCGAAACCATCCAGGTCAAAGCCGTCCGTCCAGAACGCGACGCCCTCGAAATCCAATTTCCCCGCGTCGTTGGCTACCGCGTCGAATTGCCCGAAGAACAGTTAAAAGCACAGTTCAACGAGGATTCCGTGATGGAGTTGACGCCCGACTTGGTCGGTGCGACGGAAACCCAAAATTCCGGCATCATCGGCGAGAAGGCGGATCTCAACCTCGTCCACACCGGCAATGTCCGCCCAGCGCAGGTTTTGTATGAACTGACTTCGCATCTGGTGCTGACCAAATGGCGCGACCCCGGCGCTGACCCCAAGCTCCATTTGTTCGGCCAGCTAAAGCGCATCACCCGCGAATGGCTCGACGGCTATCTCCACTGCAAAGGCGGCACCTATCCCGCGCAGTTGAAATACAAAATGCTTGCCGACATGGCTTGTGAAAAAATCACCGCCGGCATCGTTCGCCAATTTGTCGGCCAGCGCCCCATCGTCGCCGTGCTTGATCCCTACAATCCCACCGGCTCGACGCGGCACGTCAGCTTTAACACGTCCAAGACCGACCGCTGGGAAACCGACGCCCGCCGCTGTCATCTTAATTGGGTCATTCTCGACAGCGATTGGGAAGGCGAATTTTGCCGCGTGGCCGAGAACCATCCGAAAGTCCGGGCGTATGTGAAAAATCACAATCTCGGTTTTGAAGTGCCTTACCGCTTCGGCTCGGAAATGCGGATTTATCGCCCGGACTTCATCGTCCTGGTGGACGACGGCCACGGCGACGACGACCTATTGCACTTGGTTGTCGAAATCAAAGGCTACCGGCGCGAGGACGCGAAGGAAAAAAAATCCACGATGGACACCTACTGGATTCCCGGCGTGAACCACACCGGGCAATATGGCCGCTGGGCCTTTGCCGAGTTCACCGAAGTTTATCAGATTGAATCTGATTTTGCGGCGAAGGTGGAAAGCGAGTTCGCCAAGATGATTGCCACTGCGGCAGCGCCTGCCCAAACGAGTAAGCCGGTGAAAGGGAAATCCTCATGAAGATAAATTCGTTTCCCCTTCGGCATATTTCAATTCGTGTCCCGTGGCATGACAGCGGATGGAATGGCACTGTGTGTTGTCAGCCGAAGCACAACAGCGCGTGCTTGAAGCTGAAGAACATCAGCGATTCTAAGGACGAAGTGCAGGAGGAAAAGATTGCGGGCCAGTCCATCAGCGGGATGCCTTGGCAGGAATTTCCGCCCTGCGTGAAAGAGCGCGGCACCTTCATGGCCCCGTTCGCCTTTGACCGCTTCCACGAGCATCCTTATTTCAAGACCTCGCCCGCCACGCACGAACATTTTGCGCCCACGCAGTTGCATTACCCTGCGTTCGCCGCCGCCGCCTTGCCGTTTAGGTGGCTCATGCGCAAGGAGCTTGAGGAAACGCTATGCAAACAGCATCCGCTCGGCGATCTCGATTTGAGCCGCGAGCCAGAGTTGCCGTTCAAGACGAATTGGATTCAGGAAAAACAAAACCATCTTTGCACGCTGGGCACCTTTTGGAACTACGTTCGAGAAGAAGAATCGCTCGTGTTCTTCTATGCCAAACAGGTGCCGTTTCTGGAGGACAACACGCGCCGTATTTTGGTGGGTGCCGGGCGGGTCAAAAAACTTGGCGGTCTTACTGAATACGCCTACCACGGTTCTTCCGCCGGTAAAATTCAGTCCATGATGTGGGAGTTGATGGTCACCCACTCGATTCGTGCGGATGGCTCCGATGGATTTTTGCTCCCGTATCAGCAGTTGATTGCGGCGGCGGAGAAAAATCCCGACCTCGACTTGTCCGAATTTGCCGTCCTGGCCCCCAGCGAACGCTTCGAGGAATTTTCTTATGCCACCGAACACGTCACGGACGATACCGCCATCGCCGCGCTCGCCGCGCTGCACGCCGGACTTCGCAAAGCCGCTTCCGTACTGCCTGACTTTGACCCGCGCCCGGCGGAAAAATGGATAGACCAAGAATCCGGGCGGCTCTGGCGTAAGCGTGGCCCCTTTCCCGGTCTCGGTGCGGTGTTGACCGCCTTTGGGGTGCATCTCGGTCACTTCGCCGCCCATACGATTCAGACCAAGGTCGGCGATGACGCCGACCCGTGGCCGCTCGTTGATCAGATGTTTCAAAAGCCCGCTGCCGTGCTTCCGGCGGAACTGGTGGGCAATGTGGATGCTACTTTGTGCAAAACTTGGCAGCGCCTCACCACCGAACGCCGCGTCTACTTGCAACTGCTCTCGCGCCTCAATCTCACCGACGAACAGGCCCAGATTCTTTACGGAGAGCTGTCGCGCACGGAAAACGGCGTCCCCTTGACCGACGTGCAGATTCTTGAGAATCCCTATCTCATTTACGAGGCAACCCGGCTCACCTTGTTCCCCGTGGCGGTTGCCGTGGTGGATCGCGGCGTTTTCCCCACGCCCGCCATTCGCGAAAAATTTCCCGTCCCCGAACCGTCTCGCGTCACTACCAATGTGGACGCCCGTCGCCTTCGCGCGCTCGTAGTTGCCGAGTTGGAAACCGCCGCTGCCGCCGGGGATACGCTGCGCCCGCGTGATGCGATTATCGCGACCTTGCGGGCTGGCACCGAGGAAGAAGCCGCCACTCCCGTTACCGAAGATTTGCTGGCGGTGGCGGAGGATGAAACCTTCGATGGCGAAATTATTTGTGTGAAAATGGGGGATAGTCGGATTGCCTACCAATTGGACCGGTTCAAGCAAGTCGGTTTGAAGATCCGCCAGATTGTGGATAAGCGCACCGGCGACAAGGCCCAGCCTTTGGAAGTCAAAGCCGATTGGCGTCAGCGGCTGGATGAATTTCTCAAACCGATTCCTGATGATACGGATCGCGAAACCGAGGAAAATGCGCGTCAGGAAAAAGCCGCCGCCTTGGTCCAACTCGCCAGCGCCAGATTTTCTGTCCTGATTGGTCCCGCTGGCACCGGCAAAACCACGTTGCTTTCCGTCCTGTGCGCCCATCCTGACGTCGCCGAGGGCAATATCTTGTTGCTCGCGCCCACCGGCAAGGCCCGCGTCCGCATGGAATCAATCGCTCGCCGGGCTGGCACCCAAAATTTTCAAGCCGCGACCCTCGCGCAATTCCTGTGGAAGTCCGGACGTTATGACGGCCGGACCGTTCGCTACCGGCTCCAGCCGGAAGCTCCCGCCGAGGGCGGTGCGCACACCGTCATCGTGGACGAGGCGTCCATGCTCACGGAGGAAATGTTCGCGGCCTTGCTTGAGGGCTTGACCGGTGTTCATCGCTTCATTCTCGTCGGCGATACTGCCCAACTGCCGCCCATCGGCGCCGGTAGGCCGTTCTTGGACATTGTGCGCAAACTTCAGCCCGACGACATTGAATCGAAGTTTCCGCGCGTGGCTCCTGGCTATGTGGAACTTACCATTCCGCGCCGGCAGGGGGCCGGCAGTCGGGAAGACCTCCAGCTTGCGACGTGGTTTGCCGCTCGCGCCGGTGGCCCCGGCGACGACGAAATTTTTGACATCCTCACCGGTCGTCGCACCAGCCCTCATCTCCGTTTGGTTGAATGGAACACCGCTGCCGAACTGGATGCGCTGCTTCCCCAGGTGCTCACCGAAGAGTTAAAAATTCCCGCCGGTGCCGACGAGGGCAAAGTCTTCGCGCAAACGCTCGGCGGCAGCGAGTATAAGGGCATCGTTTATTTTCACGCCGGTAAACTCGGCCCCACAGATACCCAGCTTCATGGTGCCGACCGCTGGCAGATTCTCACGCCGGTTCGACAAAAGGCTTGGGGCGTGGATCAGATTAACCGGCTTTTGCATCAGCGTTTCCGGGCGCAAACACTCACGCACGCGCGGCTGCATCCCTTCAAGCGCAAGATTCCCAAGCCAATGGGCGCGCAACAACTCGTCTATGGTGACAAGGTCATCAACAATCGCAACCAGCGCCCGAAAGACGATCGCATCTACGACCCCCATAACGTCGGGGTAAAATACCTCGCCAATGGCGAGATTGGACTGGTCACCGGCCACTTGCGCTCGAAAGCGCGTAACTGGGTGCCCAAAGACCTCGAAGTCGAATTTTCGACCCAGCCCGGAGTCAGTTACACGTTCTGGGGCTCAGACTTCGCCGAGGAAGCCGAGGTGAAGCTGGAACTCGCCTACGCCTTGACCGTCCACAAGGCCCAGGGCAGCGAGTTCGGCATCGTGTTTCTCGTGCTGCCGCGTGGCACGCGACTGTTGAATCGCGAAATGCTTTATACGTCGCTCACGCGCCAGCGGGAAAAAGTCATCGTGCTGCACCAAGGCCCGGCTGCCGAGTTGCAGAAACTCAGCCATTGGCAATTCTCCAGCGCCGCGCAACGGCTCACCAATTTGTTCGTCGCGCCCAAACCGCGCCAGATCGGCGAGAAGGGCGGACGGTTTCTGGAGGAACGGCTTATCCATCTCACCCTGCACGGTGATTTGGTGCGTTCCAAGTCCGAATTGATTGTCGCGGATCATCTTCACCGGGAAGGCGTCCGTTATACATACGAACGTCCCCTCACACTCGACGGCGCGTTAAAATTCCCTGACTTCACCATTGATGATGAAGATTCCGGCATCACCTACTATTGGGAGCATTGCGGGATGCTCTCCGATGCCAAGTATCGCGAGCGCTGGGCCACCAAGCAGCAATGGTATCGTGACCACCAGATTCTTCCGTATCAGGAAGGCGGCGGCAAAAAAGGCACGCTCATCGTCACCGAAGACACCCGGCAGGGTGCCATCTCCTCGCAGGAAATTCTGCGGATCATTCGCACCGTCCTTTTATCGCAAAGCTGAAAAATATCATGGCCAAGAAACCATCCATCCCAAAATCCGTCGAAGCCCTCAAGCACGACGAGGCCAAACGGAAAAATATCCCCACGGCGGAATTTCAATCCGTGGTGCAGAAGGCCGACCAGAGCGCGGTGCGTATCGCCTACGAACGACGCAACCGCGACCTTGACCCGCAACTCGTTTGGCGCGGCAAGGATGAAAAAGATTGGAGCGACCTCGTTGTCCACGCGCCGCCGCTTTACATTCAGGAAAAAGTTCACCCGAAGGCGCTCGTTGATGACTTATTGCGCCAGTCCAAGGAGGCGCAGCACGCCGCCGGCCAGCTTACCGCCGATTTGTTCGCCGACTTCAACGGCATGCCCAAGGGCGCAGACAAGACCGAGTTTTATCAGCACGACCAGAACTGGTCGAACCGGATGATTCTTGGCGACAGCTTGCAAGTCATGGCGAGTCTGGCCGAGCGCGAAGGCTTGCGCGGCAAGGTGCAGTGCATTTATTTCGACCCGCCCTACGGCATCAAGTTTAACAGCAACTTCCAGTGGTCCACCACCAGCCGTGACGTGAAGGACGGCAACACCGGCCATATCACCCGCGAACCGGAGCAAGTCAAAGCCTTCCGCGACACTTGGCGCGACGGCATCCACAGCTACTTGACCTATCTCCGCGACCGCCTTACCGTCGCCCGCGATTTGCTCACCGATTCCGGCTCAATCTTCGTGCAGATTGGCGATGAAAATGTCCACCTCGTCCGGGCGGTAATGGATGAAGTTTTTGGCCCGACCAACCACATCGCGCAAATTATCTTCAGAAAAACTTCCGGGAAGGGCAGTGACAGCGTTGATGTTACCGTTGATTTCCTGCTTCTCTATGCCCGGAACAAAGAGAATCTCAAAATCCATCGCACGTTCGAGCCACGAGATATTTTTTCAGACCAGAACATGCGTTACCTCCAACTAGAGAACGGACAAAGATGCCCATTAACAAAAGATGAAGTTGAAGGAACGCAAGCTATCCCAAAAGGTGCAAGAGTCTATCGCAACGGGCCAATTACAAGTTCAAGGCCACCCGGCGAAGGCGATCTTAAATCGTTTGAATTGGATGGAGTGGAATTATCTCCCGGCAAGGGGACGTTCAAATCCAATTTGAGCGGGCTTACTCGCCTAAAGAAAGCTGGGCGTTTATTAAGGAGTGGAAATACTCTTGGCTATCTACGGTTTTTTGAGGACTTCGCGTTCGGCAGAAGTAGTGACATCTGGGATGACACAAGACAAAGTGGATTTTCCGATCCAAAAACATACGTTGTTCAAACAGCAGCCCGTGTCTTGGAGCGTTGTATTCAAATGACGACCGACCCCGGCGACCTCGTGCTCGACCCGACTTGCGGTTCAGGCACAACCGCTTTTGTTGCCGAGCAATGTGGACGCCGCTGGATCACTATTGATACTTCGCGCGTCGCGCTCGCACTCGCCCGCACCCGCATCATGGGTGCGCGTTATTCGTTTTATTTGCTCGCTGATTCCCGCGACGGCCAAATCAAGGAGGGAGAAGTCACCCGCACCGTGCCGAGTTCGCAGCCGGTGCATGGCAATATCCGCCACGGCTTCGTTTATGAGCGCGTGCCGCACATCACGCTCAAATCCATCGCCAACAACGCGGAGATTGATGTCATCTGGGACAAGTGGCAGGCGCAGCTTGAACCGTTGCGCGAATCGCTCAATGCCGCGCTGAAAAAATCATGGCAGGAATGGGAAATCCCCCGCGAGGCCGACGCCAAATGGACGGATGCAGCTAAAAAGGCGCACGCGGATTGGTGGCAAGCGCGCATCGCCCGGCAGACGGAAATGGACAAGTCCATCGCCGCCAAAGCCGAGTTTGAATTTCTTTACGACAAACCTTACGACGACAAAAAGAAAGTCCGCGTCGCCGGCCCGTTCACCGTCGAAAGTCTGTCGCCCCATCGTGTGCTGGGCGTGGATGAAAATGACGAGTTGATTGATCCGGTCAAAAAAACCGGCAACAACGACTCGCAGACTTTCGCCCAGATGATTCTGGAAAATCTGAAAACATCCGGCGTCCAGCAGGCACACAAGGAAGACCGCATCACCTTTACCGCGCTCACCGCCTGGCCGGGCGACCTCGTTTGCGCGGAAGGCCGTTACCTTGAAGGTGACAAGGAGAAACGCGCCGCCATTTTCATCGGCCCGGAGTTCGGCACGGTTCAGCGCGCTGATTTGGTGGAAGCCGCCAAAGAGGCGGGCGATGCGGATTTCGACGTGTTGATCGCGTGCGCGTTCAACTACGAGGCGCACGCCACGGAGTTCAATAAACTTGGCCGCATCCCGGTTTTAAAAGCCCGCATGAATGCCGAACTGCACATGGCCGACGATTTGAAGAACACCGGCAAGGGCAATTTGTTCGTCATCTTCGGCGAGCCGGACATTGATTTGCTGACGGAAAAGGACGGCCAGATTCGCGTGAAGGTCAACGGCGTGGACGTGTTCCATCCGAACACCGGCGAAGTCCACAGCGACAACGCCGACGGCATCGCCTGCTGGTTCATTGACACGGATTACAACGAGGAAAGTTTCTTCGTCCGCCACGCCTATTTCCTCGGCGCAAACGATCCATACAGCGCGTTGAAAACCACGCTGAAAGCCGAAATCAATGCCGACGCCTGGGCGACCTTGAACAGCGACACGTCGCGCCCGTTCCCGAAACCCAAATCCGGCCGCATCGCCGTCAAAGTCATCAACCACCTTGGCGACGAGGTGATGAAGGTATTCAAGGTGTAAAAATTCAAAAAACGTTTAAAATAGGCAAAAACTGACCAAAATAAGATAAACTAAAAAGTGAAAACAACTAAAGAAACCTGTTGAAAAACTGATTTGGTATCATATGATACCAACTGTGAACACAAAACTCCATGAGTTCTTCAAGACCGTCACCCGAAGAAATCCATTCCAAAGTCGAAGAGGCTTTGGCGGCGATTGCCTCTGGGAAATGCCAGATTGGTCCGGTTCTCCATCTGTCAGACGATTTTGAGCAGAGCTCAATTTACGATGAAGGTGATTTATGGGCAAAACTACCCATATTGCTTCAGGAAATTAAGGATGCGAACCTTGTTTTATGTTATGCCGGCACCCATCCACCCATGCCATCGGATGACCGGACCCTGGACGGATTGGAATTATGGCCGTATCATTGGAATAGCGATTGCTTGAATTTTCGCGTGTATCTTAAATTTTGCATAAAAATTGGCCGGGATGGAAAGCCCAATTATTTACATGCGCGGATACACCCGGATCGTCCAAATAATGATTAGAGTGTTATGATCTGTTTTAAGTGCAATGGTGAGGAATTTGCAGTCCAAACGGCAGTGATTCGTCAGGAATTTCGTGGCGAGCAACTGGACGTGAACACGCCCGTCAGGGTCTGCCAAACCTGTGGCTGGCAAACCCTGGGCCCGGGCCAGACTGACGAATTGCGCAAACGCACCGCCGATGCTTTCCGCCAACAACACGGTCTACTAACTTCGGCGGAAATTGTAAGCCGGCGAAAAAGCCTCGCCATGAGCCAGCGCGAATTTGCCGACTTCCTTCGCGTCGGCGAGGCCAGCGTCAAACGTTGGGAGACCTGGCAGGTTCAGGATGAAAGCAATGACGAGTTGATCCGCATCAAGAGCGACTTCCTCGACCCATTCCAGCAGTATGCATTTCTTGCGATGCAGCATTTAATGACCAGCCATTTGGTTACGAGTGTCATGGTGATGAATTCAAACATCAGCGGCTTTTACCCGCCAAAATTCCAGACCAAAGGTTACGGAGCCAGAAATGAATTTTCGCTGTTGGATTGCCAACAGGGCACACGCGGAGCCTATACGAGTAGAAAATGTTTCACTAATGAACCAGATGCAGAAAATGACGCCAATCCCGATTTCGCCGCTGCAGCTTAAAACTCATTTTTTCCCCATCATACGATTGCAGGCCATGCCCGGGGGGAAAAAAGATGGCAAGACAGCCTTTAATCGGGAGGTGGCATTTTCACCTCTTCCCAATAAACCGAACGAGTGGCAACTGGAATTAACGATCAAGCTCGCTAGCGTTGAAAAAACCAACCCTTTTATTTACGAGTTTGAAATTCATGTGATTGGATTCGTTGAATTGGTTGCCGAAGTGCCGGCAGACCGCAGACAACAACTTGCTGTCGTAAACGGCCTAAGCATCCTTTACGGAGCATTGCGAGAAATGGTTATCAATTTGACGGCTCGCTCGCCTCACGGTGCGCTAATGCTGCCCACCCTCAGTTTCACGGATGTATTGAACGAAGTCCAACCGGCGAACGTCCCGGTAGTGTCCTAATTTGAATTTACTTTTCTGCTGGAATGGGAGTGAATTGGGGTTTGTCCACAACAAAACCACCACCACATGAACACTCCCTCACCAGATAGTTGGCGTCAAATTTCGCATGAGTTAATGCGGTTAGAGCCTTTTGATGTTCTCCATCATCGTCACATTCACATAGAACCGCCATCAGGTGGGACCATTGCTGATCTTGCAAAGCTCCCCAAACAATTTCTGAGGCTGGGAGAGCCTTATGCGAAAGAAATTGATGCAGCCATTGATGAGTGGACGAGAGGGAAGCCATTAACGCTGCCGTCAGACGAGCATAAAGTTTATTTTTTATACCGCGTCGTTGCGGCAGGGAGATTTGCAAGATTACATACCATGATTGGTAGAATTGTGGATAAGACAGTGTTGCCCGACCCCTCGTGCTCAACGCAAATTGCCGTATCGTATCTGCTGAAAGAGTGGTGGTATGAGCGCGGTTATCGTGAATATTATTATACAGCGAAAGAGGGGTCACGCTTGCTGCAAGGCGGTGACTCAACAAGTTAAACCGACGTGGATATTTTTTCATGGGGTTTTGATTTGGACGCCAGAAATGGAAATCCCGCCATCGTGAAACGGTGGCGGGATGCCTGAATGCGCTCTGGCGACGAGTTCAGGAAATTACTTTTGACGACTTCGGATTTCAGCGGCTAACGCAACCTTCACCGCTGTTTCAGGGGATGAAACAGGGGGAAGCAAACCACCAAAAAACGCCTTTAACACGGGCAGACACGTTATGCGCTACCGTTATGCAAAGCGTTTCTGAATTTCCGAACAATCACAAAACTGTTGATTCTATTAGCGTTGTATGATGTGGTGCCGGTGGTGAGACTCGAACTCACACGACTTTTTAGGGTCCCAGGATTTTAAGTCCTGTGCGTCTGCCATTTCGCCACACCGGCTTCGGCTGGAAAACGCTAGTCGTGAATTCCGGCAAATGAAAGCGCGAACTTGTGCATGACCAGCGCGCTCACGTCCGCCTCGGTGCAGCCTCGGAGAGGCGCGTGACAATAGCCCGCGGTTTCAACCGTGGGTGAACGCGACGAAATGAAAAAAGTCCCGCAGGGACGACCGGACATCCGGCGATGCGAAAAATGTTTTCGGCCGTCCCTGCGGGACTTGACATGGTTGGGGGACGTCAACCCGACGTTGAAACGCCAGGCTATTCCCGGTTGTCCCTGCGGGACTTTCATTTTGCCGCGCTCTCTTGTCGCGCCATCCTGCCCCCTTAACCTTGTTTAATCCTCTAATACAGAAGGTTACAACTCCCGCACGCGAAGCCCGGTTGGAGGATTGGAAATTGTCGGCTGGTTTGTGGCCGGCCATTCAGTCAGGGAGGCGTATTTGAGGCTGGCAAATTGGTGGTTGCCGGAGTGACGGTGGGAGACGTATAGACCGGCTGAGCATGGTCATCGCCGTCCCAGGTGGGTTGGAAATCGGTCGGAGACTGGTTGAGGTTTGATGAAAACGGACCGCTGGCGCAACCGGTGATGCCTGTGACTATGACTGCCGTTGACAGTCCCAGACCCAACGCCAGAAACAAACTGCCTGCTTTGATTTTCATAATTTTTCCCCGTTTTTGTTTTCCAATATCGTCCAACTTGTTTGCCTGGCCGATTACAAAAGTCACACCACCACTTGCACATGAAGCCTGGTTGGAGGACTGTGAATTGCCGGCCGGTTGGTTGCCGGCCCATTCGTCATGGCGGGCATGTTTGTGGCCGGCCAATTGGTCATGGCGGGCACGGCGTTCATATTGGCCCAATTGTTGATTGCCGGAGTGACGATTGGAAATGTGTGGTCGGGCTGAACCCGGTTGGGGGTTGATGAATAATCACCGGCTGAAACTTCAAGGCTGGCCAGAGCGATGAGTGTCAGCAGAGGGATGATTGTTTTCATAAACGATTTTTGTATATTCCTGCCAACATGCACAAAAGTGTTCTATTGTCCGCATGTTGGCTGAAGTTACGGCCTGGTTTGGCCCTTTGCTATGGGGTGTAACCCTACCACCGACTTTTGGAGTGGCAAGGGTCGAGGATCCGCCTGCGCGTGGCTTCCGTCTTCGCACTGCTTCGCCGAGACGAGTCGGCGGGCAGGCGAGAACGAGGACGAAACCGCATTCGCGGCATGGAGAGCAGTTACCGCAACAGACCGGAGTGTTCTTTCAACCAATGCCTGGCCATCCGGTAATCGGGACAAACGCGCTCTACTTCCCGCCAGAACCCGGACGAGTGGTTCATTTGCCGCAAATGCATCAGTTCGTGCAGACAAATGTAATCGCTTACGAAAGCGGGTGTCTGGATGAGCCGCCAGTTCAAGGAAATCGTGCCGCGTCGCGAACAGGAGCCCCAACGCGATTTCTGGCTGCGCACCGTGATGCGACGTACGGTCAATCCGTGCCGGGTGGCCAGCTCCAGTACGCGCGGTGGCAATTCCCGCGTTGCCAGTCGGCGAAGATGGCCTTCGATGGCAGGGCGCAGATCGGCGGCCGGATCTGGGCCCCGGACCGACTCGCCGCCGAAGCGGACGGTTTCAGCTTCGCCGTTGGGCCCGGCTTCAATGCGGACCGCGTCGCCGCGCAGGAGGATATCCGTCCCAATATTCCAGACCGCCGGTTTCCGGGGTTGGGCCTGAAGCCGTTGAAACTCGCGTTCAAGCCATGCGGCATGGCGTTCGACAAACTGCCGGGCCACCGCCGGCGAGCCGCCGCGGGGAATTGTAACGCGGGCGATGCCATCGGCACGCAACCGGAGCAGATAGCGGCGTGCCCGCGGATTGCGCACCATCAAGAGGGGCAACTGTTGCGGCCCCACCGACAGGTGGACAACCGGTGAAGCCGTTGGCGTCCTGGGTCCGAAGATTCGTTCAAATAGCATGGCGTAGTAAACCGGGGATTGCCGGAATTGGCAATGGTGGCTGCGACGCCTCGTCGCAACGGGGTAACTGCGGCGACCTCGCCGCGAAACTCCCATGCACCAAGTGTTCGTATTTTTGGCCGGTGGCGACGAGGGCGTCGCTGCCATGCCGGCGCGACGGGGCGTCGCGACCACCTTTGCGCCGTTCCTGGACACTGGATTTGCCGCAACGCAAATTGAAGACGACAACGAATGATATCAATTCCCGGAGACAATCGGTGCAATGGGTAGGGCGGCGCTGCTGCGCCGTCGGGTATGATGGCCGCGCAGCAGCACGGCCCTACCGTCTGGAACAGGTGCCGATTATTATCGGGAAATGGTATGAGGTGATGATTGATTGTGGTTGAAGCAGACAAGCCGACGTGAAAAGAGATCGAGGACGAGGACGAGAACGAAGTCGCATTCGCGGCCAAGAATTTAGCGGCGAGCGAAACCGCAGACGCGGCGGTAGAGTTCTTCGTAACGCGGGACGATGACCCCGGCGGAAAATTGTTCGCGGGCGCGTTGCTGCGCTGCGCGGCCCAACCCCGCCCGGCGTGCCGGATCCCGGATCAAACCCGTGACCGCATCGGCAAACGCAGCGGTGTCGCCGAATGGCGCCAGGAGACCCGTCACGTTGTTTTCAATCACCTCCGGAATCCCGCCGACGCGCGAGGCAACGCTCGGGCAGGCGAAACACATCGCCTCGAGGATGCTCAGGCAAAAGCTCTCTGACTCCGATGTAAACAGTCCCAAGTCGGCGATCTGCAGGTAGTCTTCGATATCGTTGACCTTCTCGCGCACGATCACCCGGTCTTCAAGTCCCAACCGGCGCACGTCGCCGGTGAAGGGCGTGAAGTCCCCGCCCGCCAGGATGACGAGCTTGAATGCGTCGCGTGGCCGGATGCGCGCGACGGCCTCGAGCAACAAATCAATGCGCTTCAATGGACGCAGATTGGACGAGTGGAACAGGACCATCTCGTTCTGCAGTCCCAAGTCACGGCGAACCTCCTCGCGCGTGCGCCGCGGCGGGCGCGGCTCAAAGAAATTGTGGATGACCTCCATCGGCCCGTCAAAACCGAGCACGCGCTGAGTCTCGGCTTTCAGATAAGCCGACACCGTCGTGACGGCATCCGAACAGGTGAGCGCGTGGTGGATGGCGGGTCCATAACCCGGATCGTAGCCGAGCAGCGTGGTGTCGGTGCCGTGCAGTGTCGTCACGATGCGCGGCTGTTGTTCCGCTGGGAGCATGGAGCGCGCAAGAATCGCCGCCGTGGCATGCGGCACGGCGTAGTGGACATGGAGCACGTCCAGTTGATGATCGCGGCTTACCTCGGCCATTCTTACAGAGAGCGGCAGGGTGTAATCCGGATACTTGAACAGATCGTAATCATTGATCGCCACCGGATGGAAATGAAGCCGCGGCACGTTCACGGGCAAACGGAACGGACGCTCGTAACTGATGAAATGCACCTCATGTCCCCGGCGCGCCAGTTCTTCCCCCAACGCGGTGGCAAGAATGCCGCTGCCACCGACCGTGGGGTAACAAGTGATGCCGATTTTCATTGTTTCTGGTTGTAGCTCCGACTCATGGGCACATCCTATTGCTGCTGGAACTATAAGTGCCGCGAGGATTTTCCCAAACGAACATCCAACATCCAACATCAAACGCCGAACATCGAAATTTTTCTGCACCGGTTACTTGGACGTTTGAAGTTCGATGTTCGGTGTTCAATGTTTTTGTTGCGGCTCTGTCGCGCAAGATTATTTGTTCTGTTGGGGCTTCATTGGTTAAAATCGCCGCGCACCCCGGCTCACGGCTGCGAGCGAGTCGAGGACAAGCGGATCATTGGGAAAGAGGGCAATGGCATGACCGATGCCGGCGCGCAACCCGCGCAGACGGGCGCGCGTGAGCTGTAATTCAACGTAGCTGCGGGCGGAGGTTTGGGAGATGTGCGCTTCCATCGCCGCGGTCCAGGCAGTGACAATTTCCGGTGCGGAGACATCAATGAGCACGGTAATGATGCCGGGCGGTTCGGATTCCGGCGTTACCGCATAAAAAAACAGTTGTTCAATCGCGTGCGGGGGCAGGTGGCGCAGTTCCTTGAGTCCGCCGTAACGGGCGAGCCGGGCGGCGTCCAGCACCAGTTGTCCGAGCCGGGCATGATCGGGGTGCTGGTTTTCAACCAGGCTCGGCGCCAGCACGACGCCCGGACGCAGCCGCCGCAGAACACCCGCCAGTTTGATCGCGTGAGCAACACGGACTTCGAGATGCGCGTCACCGTCCAGTTCGATAAATTCGATCGTCGCGCCCAGCAACGCCGCGGATTTTTTCGCTTCCACCACCCGTTGGGCCGGCGTGCCGTGGGAGGCGGCTTCCCCGCGCGAGCAGACGACAAAATGCGCCGCGCGGCCGGTGCGGGTCTCTTTTGCGATCACGCCGCCGCACCCGAATTCGATGTCGTCGGGATGCGCGCCAAAGGCCAGCAGCGGCGCGGGTTCAAGAATGGATTTCAGTGTAGGCTTCATCGGAACGGTCAATGGCATCACGGTTTATAAAGGTGACATCCGGCGCTTCTTCCGGGCGAAGGTAGGCCTTTTCGCCCGCCCCGGCAACGTAATGCGTGCAGTGCAGGACGGATTGCATCCAGCGGAGCCGGGTGTCGCGCGTGGGGCTGATTTGCTCCCGGGTGAAGGCGGTTTCGGGCAACGTCACGAACGAATCTCCGCCTTCGTGCAACGTCAATTTGCCTCTGAATTCGGTAGGGACGCGCTGTCCGTCTCCGNNCCGGGTCCCGCAAGGCGGGATCGGCCCTACCATTCTCATGTGCGAAGCGGGCGCGCACGATCTCGCCTTCATACGGAACATCCACGAAAAATTCCGGCACGTTACAGGCCGCCCGGCGGACGGCCGGGTCGCTCGAACGCACTACCCGGATTCCCTTAAGCAAACCCATGCCGCGATACATCTCCAGGCAGAAATCGGCGACGAGGGCGGCAGAGATTTTCTTGAAAACATTGATCAAGGGATGACCGACGTAATTCGGCAACTGGAGCAACGTTTTGTCCTGCCAGCCCGCGGCAATGTGTTTGAGGTAAAGCGGGGAAAATTTACGCTGGATTCGATTTTTGAACGCGAAGTTGAGCTGGGCCGGTTCGCCGGTCTTGCGATGGCGGAGGAGCGTCTTGGTTTCGCGCGGATCATGGTCGCTGTCGTGGCAGAAGAAAACAATTTCGCCGCCCATCTCCCTTTGCAGCCGGCGGGCCGTCTGAGTTTTCGCAAACAGGAACCGTCGCGGGAAAAATCCGCACGGTTGCTGGCCGAAGCAAATGACAGGCGCGGTGGTCATGACCTGGACGGCGCCGGCGCCGACCCGGGGTTTGGGCCGAGCACGGCCTGGATGAGCAGGCTGAGCAGCACACAGGCGGCGCAGCCGAGAAGATTATACCAGAGGTAGCTGATGTTGAGGGAAAAATAGAGGGCGATCACCAGCACCTGGGTCGCGAGCGCCCCCCAGAAAACCGCGGTGCCACCGATCCGGCGCAGGAAAAACCCGACCACAAACAGGCCCAGCATCACGGGATAGAAAATGGAGCCGATGATGTTGACGGCTTGAATCAGGTTCTCCGCCAGCGTGGCGGAGAGGGCGAAACTGATTGAGACCATGCCCCAGAAAACGGTGAACCATTTCGAGGCGGCGAGGTAATGGGCATCGCCGGCTTCGCGCTTGAACACGTGCCGATAGAAATCAACGGTGGTCGTTGAGCCGAGGGCGTTGAGTTCGGCGGCCTTGGCCGACAGTGCCGCGGCGAAAAACGTTGCGACCAGCAGGCCGATGACCCCGTGCGGCAGGTGGTCCAGAATGAAGGTGATGAACACGTAGTCGGTGTCATGCTTTTTTCCCTTGGGATCCATCGCCAGTTCGGCCCGGGCGCGGACGGCATCGACGCGGTCATGTGCATTCGATACGGCGACGCGGGCGGCGGTTTCCGCCGCCGTGTCACCGGCGTGCCTGGCGTTCAACCACGTCTCAAGCTCCTGCCGTTCCTGGGTGTGGGCTGTGGCAAAATCCGTCTCGATGGCCTGCAACCGCCCGGTCTGGCCTTGTTCCACCTGGTGTTTCCATTCCACCGTGTTGAAATAGACCGGCGGCCGTTCGAATTGATAGAAAAGAAACATCAGTACGCCGAGCGACAGGATGAAGAACTGCATTGGGATCTTGAACACGGCGTTGAACATCAGGCCGAGGCGGCTTTCGCGCAGCGACGCGCCGGAGAGGTAGCGCTGGACCTGGGATTGGTCGGTGCCGAAATACGCGAGCATCAGAAAGGTGGCGCCCAGCACGCCCGACCACAACGTGTAACGCTCCCGGGGATCGGTTGAAAAATTGACCGCCTCCAGTTTATGCATGCCGCCGGCCAGGCTCAGGGCGTCGGTCAGGTGGAGTCCGGCGGGCAGTTTGTTCAGGAGAATGACGCAGGCGGCAATCATTCCTGCGAAGATCACGCCGATCTGGTATTTTTGGGTGACATTGACGGCGTCGCTTCCGCCAGCCACGGTGTAGGCGATCACCACCAGGCCGCTGCAAATGATGGTCGCATCGAGCCGCCAGCCAAAGACGGTGGAGAGGACAATGGCCGGCGCATAAATGGTGATGCCCGCGCCGAGTCCGCGTTGCAGCAGAAAAATCGCGGCGCCGAGGAGCCGTGTCTTGGTGTCGAAACGCTGGCCGAGATATTCGTAGGCGGTGATGACGTTGAGCCGCCGGTAAATGGGCAGGAACACCGCGGCGATGATGATCAACGCGATGGGCATTCCGAAATAAATCTGCACAAAGCCCAGGCCGCTCGCAAATCCCTGCCCGGGCGTGGAAAGAAATGTGACGGCGCTGGCCTGCGTGGCCATGACGGAGAGACCCACGACAAACCAGCGCGAGTCGCCGCTGCCTCTAAGGTAACTGTCGAGGTTGTGGCGGCCGCGCGTGAGCCACATGCCGTAAAGCGCGATGCCCAATATCGTGCCCAACAGGACGGCGTAGTCGAGCGCGTTCACGAAAACAGCCTCGACAGGGTGACCAGCAGGACGACCCAAAGCGCGAACACGGCGAGCACAAATGCATAAACCGCGCGCCAGGTGCGCAACCCGGGCAGGCCGGTTTCGCAATTGTTTGAATCCGCAGGCCCGGGCGTCGTTTCCGACGAACCGGTGGTTTTGTCATCGAGTGGTTTCATTTACCCAATGAAACCAGGTTGGCAAACAGGCGATACGCGCCCGGCACGCCCGCCGGGAGCTCGCGGAAAAACACGAGGCCGGTATAGACAAAGTAACCGTTGCCATATTGCGCCACGAGCAACCCGCCTTTCAGCGGCGACTCACCAGGGTCGCCGCACGCGAGGATTGGCGTGAAGTGCTCGTCCCACTGGTTCGGGAAATAGATTCCCCGCTCCTGCACCCAACCCGCGAAATCGGCATTGGTAATTTTGTTCGGCGTGTTCAGCACCGGATGCTCCGGCGCGAGGAATGTCACCGGCGCGGTTTCGTCCGTCACGCGGTCGCCCGACAAACGCAGGTCGTAAGGCGCGAGCTTGAGCGTCCGCGAGTTTTCCGGTCGGTTATATTGGGCGACGACCGTGCCGCCCGCCTCGACGTAGGCGAACAGCCCCGGCAAATTTGTGGCCAGGTCGTGGCGGACATTGAACGCGCGGACACCGATTATCACGGCATCGAGGCCGTGCAACCGCTCCGGTGTGAGGTCCGCGTCGGTCAACGTTGTGACCGTATAGCCCATTTGCTTCAAGCTGTCGGCCACACTATCGCCGGCGCCTGGCAGGTAACCGACCTTGTGGCCGCGGATTGCGAGGTTGAGACTGACGGCCTTGAGACTCGCGGGCGGCTGGAGCAATTGCAGCGGGATGTGCGGGTAGTTGATTTCCACGCGTTGGTTGCAGTAACGGACACCGCCGATTTTCGCGCTGGCAATGATCTTAGCCGTGGTGGATTGCGCTAGCGCGGTGACGGTGAACTTGAACCACGCGTGGTCGCCAATCGCGGCGAGATGGAAAGATTGTTTCGCGGGCGCGACCTTCCAGCCGGTCGGCGCTTCCAATTGCACAGTGCCCGCCGCACTGGCGCGATAAGCAGTGACCTCGACTTCCACGGGATGGGACGCACCCGGAGAGAAAAGTGCGACCTCGGAACCAAAACCGAGCGAGACGGGCGGGATCACGTCCAGCCGGCGGCGGATTTGGCCTTTTGCGGAATTGGTCGTGACCTGCATCGGCTCGTCCGGAACGACTAGGGCGTGGCCACCGACTTCAAAGACTTGCTCGACAGGAAACACGGGCGGATTTTCCGGGCGGCCGATCAGCGTGGGATCATCAACCCGGAACATGCCCGGGGTGCCCTCTTCGCGCAGCCAGTACGGCTGACTCAGCGGTGTGCTGGCGGGCAGTGTTTGCACCGAATCCCGCGAAGCCGGTTGGTTGGGACGCAATTCCATCGCGTTGGTGATTCCACTTGCGATGACCGGATAACGCACGCCCAGCCAGCGAACCGGGACGCTGGATCGCATGATTGCAGAATGGTGCATCTTCAGCGATTCCCCCGGCACGACTTCGGCCTGCGGAATCACCGTCTCCACTTCGAGGCCGAGACAGGCCTGCAAAATGCGGTCGAGTTGGGCGCGTTTTTCGACGACCAAAGGATCTGTTGTCGGTAAAGCAGTCAGTTGGTTTCGCAATTCCAGCAAAGCAGGCACACTCGCGGAAGGATTCTCGGGGTTGAATTTGGCAATGACCTCATCAGCCAATTTACCAATGTCAGCGCCACCGGGCACGCGGGCCCAGCTCGTATCAATACCGTCCACGATATCGTTGGTTGCGGGTTCGCCATCGAGGAGTTGGAACGACTCGGACCTGGGTCCGCCGCCGCCACCAGCGCCGCCAAAATTGCCGAGACCCTGGGTCTTGTGCATGGCGCGGCTGCGCGCCGCAAGTTCAGCGAAGGAGATTCCAAGCACCGGGTCGTTGCCGTCAATTTCGATCTGCACGCCACCGGCGTTGGTCCCGCCGCCGCGGCCATTCACAAGGATGCGCCGGGGTTGCCACAGCGTCAGCTTGTCGAGTTGTTCAGGAAATGCCTTGGGATCGCCGGCGAGCTTGAAGGCCTCGAGCGCCAGCACCGCCGAGGCCGTGTGGTGACCGTGCGTGTTACCCGGCACCGGGGAGAATCGCGTGATGAGCACATCGGGCCGGAAGGTGCGGATGACACGCACGATGTCCGAAACCACTTGTTGTTTGTCCCAGATGTTCAGTGTTTCGCGATAATCCTTGGAATACCCAAAGTCAACGGCGCGGGAGAAAAACTGACGGCCGCCGTCGAGGCGGCGGGCGGCGAGCAGTTCCTGGGTGCGGGCCACGCCCAATTCCTCGCCGAATTCCGGACCCAGCACGTTTTGCCCTCCATCGCCACGCGTCAGCGAGAGGTAGGCAGTGCGGTAATTTCGCCCGTGCGCCAGATAGGCAATCAGCAGCGTGTTTTCATCGTCGGGATGCGCCGCGATGTAAAGCACGCTGCCCATCTCGCGAAAGCTTTGCAATTGCTGCAAAATGGCGGTCGCGGGCGGCGGCTCGGCGGCTTCGGCAGCGGTGGCGCCCGCCAGCAAACAAATGCCGGCGATGGCAAGGTACGGGAGCCAGCGCGCATACCAGTCCGGCCGTTTGAATGAGATTGTCATGCTTTTAATCGGAACCTCCAACTCAGGACGCGCATCGGGGCCATGAACCTTGTAGCCGCCAATGTGAATTGGCGGATCCGTTCCGCATTGGCCATCTCCGCCGTTTCACAACGGCGGCTACGCAAGACGGGCTCATGGGGAGCGAGAAACCGATTACGTGCCGCCAAATACCAGGTTTTTCCCTGCGCGCTATTTCTTGACGGTGAACGGCACCGAGAACTGGGTGTTTTCCCACATCATTTTCAGCACGCCTCCGCCTGAAGGATTCTGATCGATGGCCATCGTGAACTGGTCCACCGTCTTGTCCAGCGTGTTTTTCTTCAGGTCAATCCGCGCCAGNNGATCAGCTTCGCGGTGCCGTCGGCGGCGGGCAGGGTGAACAACGAGTAGGTGCCTGCCGGAACTGTCGTCCCGCCCAGCACGATCGGCTGTTCCGTGGTGAGGAGTGTCGCTTCGTCGGCTCCCGTGCGCCAGACCTTGCCATAAGGCACCAGTGTTCCCCAGATGTTGCGGACTTCGCCGCTCTTGGGGTCCTTGGAATAAGGACGCCCATAGACAATCGTGACCTTGTTGCCATCAATGGCCGAGCTGATGGTTTCATGGGGGCTGATGCGTTTTCGCTGGGCCATCAGCGGTAATGCGCTGGCGATGATAATGGCGATAATGAGTGTGGATTTTAATTTATTCATGGTGTTTTTCATGGTTTCGTTGGTTATCTATGGTTGAAGCTTTGGTCTGGACGGAGGCAACAGGCGTCATCACTTCAAGCTGGAGATCAGGTCTTCATTCAGCTTCACGTAGCCGGTATCTTTGGCTTTGATCGCGAGTTCGGTCGAATGTTTGGCTGCGACGATGGCGCCTTCCTTGTCGCCGAGCTTGGCGAGGATTTTCGCCTTCAGATGGACGATGTAATAGGTTTCGCGATCGGCGATGGCGGCATCAATCCATTTGCTGGCCTTCTGCAGGTCCTGTCCATGATCGTAATAAAACAGGGCCGCCTGATAATAGGGCTTCCGGCCTTCGGCAGCCGACATGACGGCTTCAATTTGCGGGACCAGCTTGCCGGTCAATTCGATTTCGATCTTGACGGGCACGAGGGTCTTTTCCCAAAGGAGGTTAAGCGTGGCGGATTCGTCCCGGATGTCGGTGAACTCGATGGTAAAGGTCTCTATCGTTTGGGATAATCTCACCGGCGTGGCTTTGCCGCGTACCAGATCGTTGGTCTGGTTGTAATTGAAGATGCTCGCGGCCGTGTCCTTGCTGATAATGATCGTCCACTCCGTTTCGCCCGGAATCGTGAAGAGCGCATAAGTGCCCGCAGGGATTTCAGCGCCATTCAGCTTCACCGGTGTGCTGAAGGTGATCTTGGTCGCGTTGTTTGCCCCGGTGCGCCACACCTGGCCGTAAGGGACCAAGCCGTCAAAGATCGGACGGCCCTTCACACCCGGCCGGGAATAGACAATCTCGATGTCGGTGAGACCGACGTGCTGTTTAAGCGTGCAAGCGGGACTGGCAGCCGGAAAATCAACCTTGGGTGTCTGTGCAAACAGCCCGCAGGTGAATACCAATCCGGAAGCCAACACCAGAGAGGACAGTAGTATTTTTGAGTTCATAGTTGTTGAAGACTTATGACTACCCGGCCAAAAAGAAAGAGAAAAATGATAAAAAAAAGGGAACTGAATTTACGGCATTTTTTGCAACGGCCCTCTGTGAGCGCCGGTGGAATCAATGGCGACGGTCATCCCGACACAGAGTCGGGGCAGTGCAACACTACAGCAAGATTTCTTCTCATCGTGACAGCCCGCACCGGGTGGTTTAGCCTTCATCCATGCAGCAAACGACGTTGACGCTCGGCCACTCGCCAGACTCCGACGACGCCTTCATGTTTTACGCGCTGGCGAAGGACTTGATCCCGACGCATGGTTTCCGCTTCGAACACATTTTGCAGGATATCCAGACGCTGAACGAGCGCGCCACACGCGGCGAACTCGACATCACCGCCGTCAGCATCCACGCCTACGCCCACGTGAGCGATAAATACGCGTTGCTGCCCAGCGGCGCGAGCATGGGCGATGGTTACGGCCCGATGCTGGTGGCCAGACAGAAATTTTCCAGGGCGGAGATGGCGAAGAAAAAAATCGCCGTACCCGGCACAATGACCAGTGCTTTCCTTGCCCTGCAACTCTGGCTGGGCCGCGAAAAAACATCGAACATCGAACATCGAACTCCGAACTTCGAATACATCGTTGTACCATTTGATCAAATATTCCAGGCGGTCCACTCCGGTCAGGCCGAGGTCGGGCTTATCATTCATGAAGGCCAGTTGACGTATCAAAATGAAGGTTTGGTCGTTTGCGAAGACTTGGGCGTTTGGTGGGGCAGGGAAAACGATGGTTTGCCGCTGCCGCTCGGCGGGAATGTCATTCACAAGAAATTCGATTTGGCGACGCGCCGGAAAATTTCCGGCATTCTCACCGCGAGCATTCAATTCAGCCTCGACCATCGGGCCGAGGCGGTGCAGCACGCGTTGCAATACGCGCGCAACATGGGGCGCGAGCTGGCCGACAAATTCGTCGGGATGTATGTGAACCACTGGACGCTCGATTATGGCGACAAGGGCAGGGAAGCGATTCGCCGTTTTCTCGGCCAGGCCTTCGAGCGCGGCCTGATTCCGCACCGGCAGGAACTGGAATTTGTTGTTTGACGCGAGGAATGCAAGATGGTTTGGCAAACACCAATGAATAACAAAACAGGGGAAAAGTCCTCCATCTGGAAAATCGTCAGGATTTGCATTTTCATTGCGCTGGCTGTCTGGATGGTTTTCGGTCAGGCGCTTGGGTATGGGTTTGTCAACTACGACGACGATAAATATGTCTATGAAAACCCGATGGTCCAGAAAGGGATGACATGGGCGGGATTTGCCTGGGCGTTTACTTATGGTCAAATTGGTCACTGGCATCCCCTAACGTGGCTCTCACATATGTTGGACTGCCAGCTTTACGGGCTGAACGCCTACGGCCATCACATGACCAATCTTCTGTTCCATACCGCCACGGCCATTCTACTGTTTCTTGTGCTGCGGCAGATGACCGGCGCTTTGTGGCGCAGCGCATTTGTAGCGATGGTATTTGCCATCCATCCGTTGCGGGTGGAGTCAGTGGTGTGGGTGTCGGAACGCAAAGACGTGTTGAGCGGGTTTTTCTTTACGCTAACCCTTGGAGCTTATGTGCGCTATGTGCGCAATCCGCCATCGTGTGTTCGTTATGTAACTGTGGTGTTGCTTTTTGCCTTGGGGCTTTTGTCAAAAAATATGCTTGTGACACTGCCGTTTGTATTATTACTGTTGGACTATTGGCCGCTTGGCCGACTTGAACCTGCTGTTCCGCATTCTTTGCGCCCATTGCTTGTCGAAAAGATTCCGTTATTTCTACTTTCGTTGGCATCGTGCGCAGCAACCTTTCTAGTGCCAGAGAAGATTAACAACTTTGACTGGATGCCGTTTTCGTTTCGGCTGGAAAATGCCGTGGTTTCTTATGTTATTTATTTACAAGAGATGGTTTGGCCGGCGGGGTTGGCCATTCCTTACTTGGCGCCCCACCTGATTATATGGAAAATGACTGTTTCGGCGATGCTATTGGCTGTCATTTCTGTGGGTGTATTTACCTTCCGGAGGCATCGTTATATAGTAGTTGGCTGGCTCTGGTATTTGGGAATGATGATTCCGGCCATCGGGATAGTTCAAATATCATACTATGTGCATGCGGATCGCTATACCTATTTGCCACAAATCGGATTATATATTCTGGCAGCTTGGACAACGGCGGAACTGTGTTCTTCGTGGCGACATGGCCGCTTGGTTTTAATTGTTAGTGGAGCAACGATCATCGCCGTTTTGATCACCTGTGCTCGAATCCAAGTCTCGTATTGGCGAAATAACGAGTCGCTCTGGCAGCACACACTTGCCGTGACGGAAAATAATTATCTCGCCTACAACAACCTCGGCACCTGGCTGTCAAAAAAGGGGCAAATCGCCGAAGCCATGGACTGCTTCCATAAATCCCTGCAAATCAATCCCGACAATTCCGATGTTCTGTATAATTTGGGCAACGCCTTCGCCAAGCTTGGCAACTGGGACGAAGCCATAAACAATTATCAACGTGCCCTGCAAATCACTCCGAACCAGCCCGACGTCCTGGACAACCTGGGCTTCGCGCTCGCGGCGAAGAAACAATTTGCCGATGCCGTCGTTTGTTTCGAGGCGGCGTTGAAACTGAATCCGGATTACGCCGACGCGCACAACAATCTCGCCACGGTTTTGTTCATCCAAAAAAGATTCAATGAGGCCGTCCGGCATTTCCGCGAAGCCCTCCGCATCACGCCCGGCAACCCGCAGATTTACAGCAACCTGGGCGATGCCCTGGTGAAGCAGGGGCAAACCACCGAAGCGGCGCGGTGTTATCAGGAAGCGTTGCGGCTCAAACCCGGCGACCCCCAAATCAGGGCGAAATTGCAGGCGCTGGGCGCACAAATCTCAAATTAAAATTCGAATTGCGCCGTCACGGCCAAGCGCGGCGACCAAATTGAAAACATCCTGTCGCAGACAAAACGCCACGTCATCGCGCAATTCGGGAATCGCCAGCAATCGCCGCGCATTTTCCGCCCCGGAAACGGCTGCGAACAGATTGGACTTTGCTTTCCGCCAGGCGCTGAGGGCGGTTTCGACGGAATCTGAAAATTCATAAATCCCTTTTTGGTGGGGCGAGCGTACTCGCGAGCCGGACTGCGTCTGTTCTCCGTTCGGCTCGCCAGTAGTCTCGCCCCACCGAATCAACATTTCACCCAATGCGCCCGCTGCTAGCACGTCCTCGGTGGCAATGTTTTCACGCGTGCCCGCGCACACGAGCACGATTTGCGCTGATTGAAGCCGGCGGATGAATTGTGCGGTGGCCGTGAGATTCAAAAACGAGGCGGCCAAAACCGTTTGCGCACCCGTGCAGGCGCGCAGTGCGCGGGTGCCGTTCGTCGTCGTCGAAACAATCATTTTGCCGTGGATCTTTTCCGGCGTGTATTCGCGCGGCGAGTTGCCGAGGTCAAAATTAATGCCGCCGGTCTGCGCGGCGCGGATTCTCACGCCGTCACGTTCGCCACCGAGCAGGATGTCCGGCTGTTTTTGGCGGAGGGCCAGGGCCTCGGCGATTTCGGAGACGGGCACGATGGCTTTCGCGCCGTGGTGCAGCGCGGTCACAAACGTGCTCGTGGCGCGCAGCACGTCGAACACGACGCAGGTGGCATTGTGCAAATCGCGTCCGGCCAGCGCGGGCAGTTCAGCCGGTGTCAAAATGACTTCGAGTGTCGTCATGGCATCGCGCGAAAATTAATTCAATTTCGTCCGCATGTAATGAAAAAGATATTGCTGGGCGTAACCGGCGTGCGGCCCGAAATGCGTCGCGGCAAAGTGCCGCAGCCGTTTGTCACTGACCCGGCGGCGCGGGAAATAGAGTTTGCGCAACGCGCGCTCGACCCACACGTCCACCGGAAACGCGCCGTCGAAACCATAGGCGAAGAGCAGGACGCAATCGGCAATTTTGCCGCCGACGCCGCGCAGTTTCATCAATTCCCCGCGCGCATCGGCCAGCGGCAAATGGCGCAAACGTTCCAAATCGAATTTGCCATCGGCAATCTGATGTGCGGCGGCGAGCAAATACGGCGCGCGAAAACCCATTTTGCATGAGCGCAAGCCGGCTTCGGTCGTGATGGCAAGTCGTTTGGCGGAGGGAAAGGAATAGAACAAATGGTTCTCATTCGGGCCGGACGCGCCCCTCATCGCGTCACTCTCGTCGAGCGGAGTGAGAATTCCCCGAAAGAAAATTCCACGCGTTGAGCCCCTGAACCGTAGCCGCCGACGTGAGTCGGCGCTGACTTTCATTGAACTTAAAGTGCGCGGACTGACGTCCGCGGCTACGAAGTTCATGGGTAGAGGTTCGCCGAATCGTTCGCAGAGCAGGGCGACGATTTGCCGGATTTGGACGATCTGTTTGGTCGAAGACAGAATAAACGACGCGAGACATTCCCACGGGTCCTGCCGCAGCACGCGCAAACCGTGACACGCGGCAACCGCATCGCGCATCGGCGCGTCATCGGGAAAAGTCTTGAGCACGGCGTCCAAATCCGCTTCGGTTTGCAAATAATCGTGCAACCACTGCCAGTCGGCGACCGGCCCGGCGGTTTCAGCACGAATGCCGTCGCGGGTTTGTGTCAATCGCACCCAACGTTGGCCGATGACGCCAGCCCAGGAATCATTGCAGGGTTGCCAGCGGAAGGACTGGCCGGAGTCCAGCGTAGCAGCCAGATCGTAATCGCGAACGCGGAGGAGAATCGAGGACCAGCCTTCGCGCTGACGCTTCGGCTCGGCAGGCGAGGACGAGGACGAGATGGCAGCATTCACAGTTTTTTGCCCGCAATCAGCGCAGGTTGTGGCACGCCCAGAGATGCACGCGGCGGAAGGCGCGTTTGCCGATTTTGATTTCGAATTCGCCGAGGTCGGTGACGGACTCGAATTCCTGGAGCATTCGCGGCGGCATGGGAAAAGGCGGCGACACTTCGCCGTAACCGACCGTTTGATGCGTCAGCCATTTCCAAAGCCAGCCGGGTTCGAGCGGGTAGGGGTCAAGTTCGCTGACGTAAATGGCGTTTTGGCCCTGGCGCTGGGCGCGGTAGTCGTAGTCCGGCCAAAAGTAAAATTGGTTTTTCGGTTCATCCGAATCCACGCAATAAACGAGCGGCCCGGATGGCAACGCCGCGCGTGACTGCGGCAGATAAAATGTAAACAACCCGGTCATGCCATAATGATCGGCGATGATGAACGCGGGCTTGCCCCCGGCCTCCAATTTTTCGCGCTCGCCTTCGATCAGCGCGGCGGACGGCCTCCACGCGCGCACGCGGCGCAAAGGGTCTTTTTCACCGGGCAATAATTGTCCGGCGACTTTGCCAATGAGATTGCTCTCGAACAGGATCGCAACGGCGAAAAAGCCCAGCGCGAGGCCAATCGCCAGAAAAGGTTTGGCGATGCGCCGCCGCTCGTCCCAATACGCGACCATCAGACAAAACATCGGCACCACGGCGGGGGCAATCCAATTGGGCAAAATCCGCGAATGAAACGACCAAAGCCAGTAGCCGAAGAAAACCGGAGCGCTCATGCAGAAAAAGTAAAGCCACAGCGGACGTTCGCGCCGCTGTTTCCAAAAGGCGAACATTGCCCACAGTGCGCCGACGACGAAAATAGGATTCAGCAGCCCGGCTTCCACAAACAGAAAGTCCCAGAAAAAGCGCAGCGTTGGCTTCCATTGTGATCCCAATCCCGCATTGCCTGCGACGTGATGAGCGGTGATCCAGCCGTGTTGTGCGTTCCAGATGATGACCGGTGTTGTGCAAACCAGGAAAATCAGCAACGCGAGCCACGGGCCGGACCGTCGCAGATGCGCGCGTGCTGCGGGCCAAAGCGCGAAGAAAATTGCCCAGCACGCAATTTGGCAGGCCGCGGTGTATTTACAGAGAAAACCGAGTCCCATGGCGAGGCCGACGACCAGCCAGTCGCGGGTTTTGCCATCCGGCTGCGCCGCGCGCCAGCCGGCCACCAGCGCCCACATCCAGCACAGCACCATCGGCGGATCAGTCGTCATCAAAATCGTCCCGATGCCGAGCAACGGCGCGGTGGTGACGATGAGCAACAGCCAAAACCCCGCCCGCGCGCTGACTTCGCGGGCAAAGAAGCGCAGCACCATTACGCTCAGAATCGCGGCGAACAACGGCGAACAGAACCGCACGCCAAACTCCGTGTCGCCCCACAGCGAAGTGCCCATGAATTGAATCAGCGCAATGCCCGGCGGTTTGCTGTAATACGACAGCGCGAGGTGTTTCGACCAAAGCCATTGATAAGCTTCGTCCTTTTCCAAATCAATCGTGCCGCTGGCGATGTAAAGCCAGCGCGCGATGAGCATGGCGAAAATCACGATGTAACCGACGCGCAGCCAATGCGTGTCTGAAGTTGAAGGTCGAGCCGTCTCCGCTCCGCTTCGCCGCGCCAAGGAGTTGAGGGTTGAGAGTCGAGCCGTCTTCGCCATGCTTCGCCGCGCCAAGGGGTCGAGGGCTGGAGAGTTTTGTGTTTCTGCATTCTGCATTCTGCATTCTGCATTCAAGAGCGAGGGCAATTGCGCGTGCCAGACCGGGAACCATTTTTTTCCGATCCACCGCCACCCCGCTTGCAGTGCAATCGCTCCCGCTGCCGCGTAACCCGCGCCCAGAATCGCGCCGACGAGCACGTCGCTGGGATAATGAACGCCGTTATAGACGCGCGAAAGTGAAACGGCGAGCGCCATCGGCAGCATGAACCAAAGACTTCGCCGGTAAAAAATAAAAAGAATCATGGTGGCGGCAAACCAATTGGCCGCGTGCGACGAAGGCATGCTGGTGCGGCTGCCTTTATTGGCCGCCATGTCCACGCCGTATTCATTAATCTGTGGCGGGATGTAGCCCTTGCCAGGGCTGCCGAACAACCGCGCCTCCGGCAACGTGACGTACGGGCGCGGACGGGCGACTGCATGCTTGATGGTGTTGCAAATGAAGGTGTCGCCGAGTGACAGGGTCAATCCCAGCATCAGCAGGCAAAGGCGCATGCGCGTGCCGCCCTTCCATAGCAAACCGACGACAAGCAAAATCAGGACGGGAAAGAAAAAGGCGTTGCCGCTCAAAACCGGCATCAGCCAGTCGAAGACCGGGTTGGCCAACGACTGGTTGACGAAAAGAAACAGGCTCGTGTCGAGTGCTTGCAGCCAGTGCATCGGCGACAAGGTAACGGGAAATTAGCGGTTGAAAACTCAATTGCGCCTGGAATGTTCGGAGTCTGTCTTCGCGTTGCTCTCGTCTTCACTGAGTTCCGACGCGGCAAGTCGACGCGACAGGGGGTTGAGGGTTTTTGTGCCTTGGGAGCGTTCAGCGGGTCGCCGAACGCGACAGGTCCGTCTTCACACGGTTTCGACGCGACAGGCCGGGGGCTTGTGCTGCCTGACAAGTTGAAGCTTTAACTCCAACGGCGGCGCGTTCAATAAACAATGATGGAGCGCACCGGATAACCCTTCAATTTCTCGCGGCCGTTCAGGAATTTCAGTTCGATGAGAAAGCCGATTTCCAGGATTTGCGCGCCGAGTTTTTTCACCAGCGCGGCCGCGGCGGCGGAAGTGCCGCCGGTGGCGAGCAGGTCGTCAATCAACACCACCCGCGCGCCCGGCTTGAGCGCATCCAGGTGCATGGCGACGGTCGCCGAGCCGTATTCGAGCGCGTAATCCTGTTCGATGGTTTTGTACGGCAGCTTGCCTTTTTTGCGGATGGGGACGAACCCGGCGCGCAATTTCACAGCGGCGGCGGCGGCAAAAATAAATCCCCGCGCGTCAATTCCCACCACCGCGTCCACCGAACCGGGTTTGAATTTTTCCGTGAGCAAATCAATCGCGCTGGAAAACAACCGGGCATCGGCCAGCACGGGCGTGATGTCCTTGAACTGGATGCCCGGCTTGGGAAAGTCCGGAATGTTGCGGATGGCCTGTTCAATTTCCTTGGGCGTGGCGGTGGTTTGGGACATGGCGTCAGTTGCCTTTGTTTTTGGAGCTTTCGAGTTTTTCGATCATTTTGCGGAGTTTTCTCAACGCGAGATTCTGGATTTGGCGGACGCGCTCGCGCGTGACGCCGAATTTCTTGCCGACCTCCTCCAGGGTTTTTTCCGTGCCGCCGTCGAGACCGAAGCGGCAGCGCAAAATTGTCGCTTCGCGCGCGTCGAGGTGCTTGACCATGTCCTGCAACATGCCGGTGACGGTTTTGTCTTTCAGATTTTCGTAGGGCGAGGTGGCGTTTTCGTCCTCGACCACATCGGAGAAGTAATTTGAATCGTCGTCGCCGATGGGCGCGTCGAGCGATGCCGGCCGAATCGCCGCCAGCCGCATCTGCCGGATGCGGGCGGCGGTCATGTCGAGTTCGTCGGCCAGTTCCTCGTCGGTCGGTTCGCGGCCAAACTCCTCCTGCAAACGCATCGCAATGCGGCGCATCTTGGAAATCTTGTCCACCAGATGCACCGGCAGGCGGATGGTCTTGGATTGATTGGCGAGCGCGCGTTTGATGGACTGCTTGATCCACCACGAACCGTAGGTCGAAAGCTTGCCGCCCTTTTTCGGATCAAAGCGCTCGACGGCCTTCATCAAGCCGATGTTGCCTTCGCTGATCAAATCCAGCAGCGGCAGTCCGATGCCATCGTAATCGCGCGCGATTTTTACGACCAGGCGGAGGTTGGCCTTGATCATCAGCTCGCGCGCTTTTTTGTCGCCCTTTTTAATGCGTGCGGCCAGTTGGATTTCCTCCTGCCGCGTGAGCAATTTCACCTGCCCTATTTCGCGCAGGTAAAGTTTGATGGCCGTGTCGCCGTCGTAAGTCGAACTTTCCCGCCGGATGAATGCAGTGGTGTCACCTTCACCGGCCGGTTTCGGCGGGGCGGGCGCTGGAACGGCAGGCGCAACGGGCGCGGGCGCGGAAACTTTTGCGCGGCGCACGGCAACCAAGGGTCGGGTTGCGCGCCGTTTGGATTTTGCTGCTTTGCGTTTTTGCGTCTTGGCCGCCATAAAACGAAGGAAACGTTACGACCTAAACGCCCGTCGGCAAGAAAATTAACTATCGCCGGCTGTCGCGCGCGAGGGTGATATAGTAAAGCAACGTCAGCATGCTGCTGACCAGTGCGGCCACGTAAGTGAGCGCGGCGGCGTCCAGAACCTTGCTGACGCCCGTGCGTTCGTGCTCATGCACGAGGCCCAGCCGGAACAATTGTTCCTTGGCGCGGCGGCTGGCGTCGTATTCCACCGGCAACGTGACGAGTTGAAACAGCGTCATCACTGCGAAAATGGCAATAATAATGGGGAGAACAACTTTCATCAGTCCAAGAAAGAGGCCGAGAAAGAAAATGCCCATGTAGGCCATGCTCGCGAATTGCGTGACCGGCACCAGCGCCATCCGCACATTGAACAACCCGTAGGCCGCCTGGTGCTGGAGCGCGTGGCCGGATTCATGCGCGGCGACGCCGACGGCGGCCACTGTCCGGCCATGAAAGTTGTCGGACGACAGAAACAGCGCGCGCTTGGCCGGATCGTAATGGTCGCTCAGGCGTCCGGGGATTTCCTCCACCGGCACATGGGTGAGACCGGATTGGTCGAGGATTTCGCGCGCGGCCTCGGCGCCGGTCATGCCGGACTCGACTGCCACCTGGCTGTATTTGCCGTAAGCCGAGGTCAACTTGATCTGCGCCCAGATGCCGATGAGCAATCCCGGCAGGGCGAACAACCAATATAATGGATTAAACAAATTAAACATAATCAATCAATTGAAATTGACAGCGCGTCCGCTGATTTTATTCAAACGGAGCGTGCCGCCTTTGCTGGAATAGAACACAAATTGAGCAGATGTGCAATGTAAGTTACTTCAGCGGAAAGTCAGTTTTTTACAATCTTTACTCCACAGTAAAAGAATAATGCCGCAAACAATAAACATTATGCAAATTGTCGACTGATAAAAATATGCTTGGACATTACGATGTTGTGTTAGATCGGCTGCATACAGGTAAAGCTGATCATATGAATATTCAGGAGGATGATTGGGACCAAAGAATTTTGCTAAAAACCAAACAGAATGTTTTGCTATAGCACGTGTTGCAAATAACTCAAAAAATCCAACCAAAATGCCGAACAAGGTCGCAAAGATTCCCAAAGCTAAAATTAAACTACGCTTTCTTTTCATAATCTCATTTTATTATTTTCACTGATTCGCGGTTCCAAACTTTCTCAAACCGCCTCAGGTTGCGCCCCATTTTCATTTGGAAGGGTTGCCGTGTCGGCGACCCTGATTTATTTTTGGGACGGCGACACGCCGTCCATCCCAATACAAGTTCAAATTTCCAGCACCTTCTCAAACCGCGTCAGATTCCGGGCGCCATTGGTCGTGACGAGCGCGACGTCTTCCAATCGCACGCCGCCGATTTCCGGATAATAAAGCCCCGGCTCGACGGTCACGACGTGGCCGGGTTGGAGTTTGCCGGTGGAATTTGCGCCCACGCGTGGCGATTCGTGGATTTCCAAACCGAGTCCGTGGCCCGTGCCGTGAAAGAAACCTTCCATGCGCCCGTGGCGCCGTCCGGTTTTGTAACCCTGTTCCACAAAAAAATCCTGCACCGCATGGTGAACATCGGCGGTCGGCGTGTTCGCCCGGATTTTTCGGAACGCGATGTTTTGTCCGCGCAGCACGGTGTCGTAAAGCTTGCCAACCGCTTCACTGGCGCGTCCGCGCACGACGGTGCGGGTGATGTCGCCGAAGTAACCGGTTTTTTGCGAGCGCGGAAAAATATCAATGATGATCGGCTCGTGCGCGCGCAGCGGCCCGTAGCCGCGTTCGTGCGGGTCGCACGCCTGCCGTCCGCCGGCGACAATGGTGTTGGCGGCCAGCCCGCACGCCTGAAGAATCGCGCAATCAATCACCGCGCGCATTTTTTCCGAAGTCAACGGCAGGTTGTGGTAAAGGAGTTTGCGGTCGCGGCCAATTTTGGCCGTGCGCAGGACTTGCATCGCCTCGGCCATGCCGACCTCGGCCATTACCAGCGCGGCGGAAATTTTTCTGACTTCGGCAGCGGATTTGATTTCACGTTCCGGGAAAAAATTACCCGGACGGGCTTTGACAGGGATGCCGAGTTTTTCCAGGTCCGTCGCCAAACCGAGCGGAAAATTATCCGGCACGGTGACGCGGCGGATTCCTTTTTCACGCAAAATTTGCCGGACGACGTGGGCGAGGCCGGGTCGCATGATTCCCTGGGCGCGGAGTTTTTGCTGATATTGGACGAGTGACGCGACGCGGCAGTGCGGGGCTTGTGCGCGGGCGCGGTCAATTTCCAAATCACTCATCACCATGAGGGGGCGGCCACTGGTGCGAAGGTAAATGAACGGGTCGGGCACAAACGTGCCTACGGCGTAAAGCATGTTCGCGTCGCGTTCGCTGTCCGCGACCATGAGCAAAGTGTCTCGTTGCATTTGATCAGGGACGCGCAGCAGCGCGTCCCTACCTTGCGTCGGCAGGGCGGCACTGCCGCGCCGCCCATTCTAAGTTCCAAAAAGCCGGTCGCCCACGTCGCCGAGGCCGGGCAAAATATAACCTTTGTTGTTCAGCCGCCGGTCAATTGCGGCGGTGAAAATCGGCAGTTTCGGGTAACTTTTCCGCACGCGGCGAATGCCTTCGGGCGCGGCGACCAGATTCACGAGCCGCACCTGTTTTGCGCCCTGCCCGGCGATCAAATCCAGCGCGGCCACGGCGCTGCCGCCGGTCGCCAGCATGGGATCAATCAAAATGACTTCAAACCGGCTCAGGTTTTTCGGCAGGCTTTTGTGATAAAACTGCGCGCGCAATGTCGTTTCCTCGCGCTTGAGACCGATGAAACCGACGCGGGCGTTGGGAATCAGTTGCAAAATGGAATCGAGCATGCCGAGGCCGGCGCGGAGCACGGGCACGAGAACGACTTCGCGTTTGATTCGAAAGCCGCGGGCGGGCGCGAGCGGCGTTTGCACGGAAGTGGGACGGGTGGCGAACGAGCGGGTGGCCTCGTAAAGCATGAGCGAGGCGATTTCGCCCAGCAGGCGGCGGAATTCCTGGGGCTGCGTCCGTTTGTCGCGCAACCGGGTGAGGTTGTGCTGCACCAGCGGGTGCGCGATGACGGTGACGCCTTTCACGTCAGTTCACAAACGTGGGCGACAGGAAGTAAAGCTGCCCGGCCTGCAACTTGGGCATCTCCAGGCCGAGGTCGAGCTTGATGTCGTGCGCAGCTCCGCTCTGCCCGAAGAGGCGCAGAAACTCGGAAATGTCGTAGCGCTCGCGGTATTCGATCAGGTTGGCCTTGGTGATGCCGGCGATTTTTTTCGTGGCTTTCACCGCGTCATCGAAATTGCCGAGTTCGTCCACGAAGCCATATTTGAATGCTTGCGTTCCGGAAAGCACGCGGCCATCGGCGTAATTGGTCCAATTGTTGATGAGCGCATGGCCTTCGGTCTGGTTTTTTTCGTGGGCGGCGTTGCGGCCATCGGCGACGACGTTCTTGAATTTTTGATACGTCTCGTCAATCAAGCCCTGCACCATCACCCGTTCCTCCGCCGGAATTTCATTCGTGTTGCGCTCGACGCTGAGCATGTCCTTGTACAGGCCGCTCTTGTAAGTCACCGGCGCGAGGCCGACC
>PMOA01000021.1 GCA_003161635.1 Limisphaerales bacterium | reverse complement strand
GACATTTGGTAGGGCGGTGCTGTGAACGTTCTCATAACATCACTGACACTTGTTCTCACAACATAGTTGACACTTTGTTGGGTGCCGGAAGTGCAGGCGAGCGTAGCGAGCCGTAATGACGGCACCCAACAATGATCATTTCCGATGCTGGTATTTGGCTGTCCGGATATCCGCGCCTCGTGCCCAAGGACGCCGATTGCGCCGCGAAACTCAAAGACCGCACCCTCACGAAACTTTACAACGAGCGTCCCGGGTGGCTCGATCTCGCCCACAAGAAACTGGATGCCGCCGTCGCCGCCGCCTACGGCTTCCCCGCCGATTTGACGGACGAACAAATTCTGGAAAAGCTGCTGGCGTTGAATCTTGCCCGCGCCGCCGAAGAAGCCAAAGCTGCCAAAGTGAAGCAGCCGAAAACGACCCGCGACAAAAAAGAGGATGAAATGATATGACTTGTTGCAACCAATGAAACCAGCTTCAAATCCCAGCGCGGACGAACAAGTTGTAGAAGCAATCACGAAACTACGCGAGATTCAGAAAGTATTTGCCGGAACGCCTACACGCGATTTGCCCTTTTGCACACCTATATCTCTCATTAGAGAATATCAGGATGATTCGCAGCGTCTGCGGCGGCATGGAAATCAAGTAATTGGCAATCGCAGTCTCCACTTTGCGATGCTTACAACTATTAAAGCCCACTGGAACATCCAAATGGCAGCGGCTTGATCGGCAGGAGAGTCCAGTCTTCCAACCAGCCCCGGGCCGCCTTGATTTCGTCAATCGTATTCGACGAGGATTTTCAACCCTTCGGGGTCGGTGATGCCCTGGCCTTGAAGGAAGACAATGTGTTGATATCCGAGACTGCGCAGGCAAACGAACCAAAGAGAGCCGCGATCGCGGAATTGTTCGCCAATCCGTGGTTCGGCGTAATTCTCAAGAATCACCACGGCTGTCTGATGTTGGGACAGTTTCATGGCCTTTGCCAGAAGCTTGTCGCTGTCCTCTCTGCCGGAGACGGTTGGTTGCAGCATTTGACACGTCCGACCCTCCAAAGATCCAACAACCAATTCCATATTGTCGGTGTTGTGAAAGGCTTGTGGCGGCTTCGGGGTCGCACAGGAGGTCAACATGATTGCCAGACCCGCGAGAGCCAATGAGTAAATGATTTTCACACGCATCCCACAGGATTTTTGAAAAAAGTGCTGGAACAATTTGTTTTGCCCTGCCACACAGCAGGGCTGAATGAAAAACCAACCGTTCCAGCACCATCAAAACTGAATCTTCTGCGGCAGAATTGCAACTTTATTCCGGAGTTTCTGGTGGCCAAGATTGCCCGCGAAACCAAAGTGGATCAAAGCGCACCTTCAGTCCTTGGAGTCCTGTGGTGGCGTTGATCTACGCACAACTCAACCCACAGCAGCCGACGGTCACTTTCGATATCGCCGGATCGCGGCTCTGTTGCGCCAGGAAGGTTGGCGGGTGGGCAAGCGACACATTTAACGTCTCCGGCGTGCGGAAGGACTGCGTGTTCCTCCGAGCAGGCGAAAGCTCGTTCGGCGTGGGGTTTCGACGGGTTTGCCGACGACCGTCACGCGTCGTGGGCATGTGTGGACGTGGGACTTCATTGCTGACGCCACTGTGCGCGGCGGAGTATTGCGCATACTGACGATTCTCGACGAACACACCCGGGAGTGCCATGTGCTGCGGGTGGACCGGGCCCTCCGTTCGGCGGACGCGCTGGCCTGGTTGCAAAAGGCCATTGAGGAACATGGCGCACCGGAGCATCTGCGCTCGGACAATGGTTCGGAGTTCATCGCCAAGATCGTGCAGCGGTGGTTGGCGGAGAATCACATCAAGACGATCTACATTGAGCCAGGCAGCCCATGGCAGAACGGCTTTGTGGAAAGCTTTCACGGTCGGTTTCGGGACGAATGCTTGAAACGGGAACAATTGTGGACACCGACCGAAGCACGGGTGGTGATTGGCGACTATCGGTGCGAGTACAACCAATTAAGGCCGCACAGCCGGTTGGGCTATCTGAGCCCAGCGCGGTTCGTGGCAACTCTGTCCATCCTCGGCTACGGTCGGGCTTCGCCCTCCCTCCGCCAAGGATGGACAAAACCAGAACGAAAAAGTAACCTCAACCAATGGCTCCAACTAACACATTGAGTGGTACAAAAAAGTGAACCCGGTCAACCGCAAAATCAACTATTCAGCGTTTTTCTTGTGGTAGTAAAGAATGCAGCCAGTGGAGCATGTTCACCGCTCTTTCAAGCTCACAATTCTCCTTTGAAGGCACGGTCGAGGATGGCGGGGAGCAAGGCAGCCATCTTGGCGGCGGTTTCGGCTTGCAGGCGGTTCAGCGCATCCATTTTTGCCATTGCTTCCAATCTTTGAGCGTGGCCTCTACCATGACCTCGGCGGCTTGGCGCAGCCATTTCGGTTTCCGCTGCGGCAAATCCCGTCGCACCGCTGTCACGGCCCGGCGCGTGCCGAAATGGACGTTCGCCAGTTCCCGTCCCATGGCCCGCAGCAACTTTTCTTCATCATGGCCGCGCGGCAACTCCGACAACTCAATCCGGCTGCAATAGGGCGACAACCGCCGCAACACCCATCCATCATTCACCACGAGAAACGGATCGGGCGTGCGGACGGCGTTTGACAGAATCCGCGAATAATAAATCTCGTTGTTTGACAAGCCAGCCGCCCAGGCGCAGGCCGAAGGCAGCAACGCCTTCGCCTCACGCGCGATTTTGCCGCCGCGCCAATCGGCAATGGCGGTGAACCGTTCCCGGCCCCGGCTCCCCAGCCCTGCCCGGCGGTGCGCCACGCGGAAAGCGAGTCCACGTTCCGGCATGGCCTGTTTGAGCATCAATATCATCTTCGCAGGCACGTGGCTGATCGTTGGCAGTGCCGCGAATATTTCCCAGAAGAGTGTCGGATCGCGCAGCCGGCTGGTGACTGCCTCGCGCAGTAAGGGACGCTTCTCGGCAAGCACAAAAGGTTCACCGCCATCCTCCAAGCCCTTCGTGTAACCCTCCAGAATCGCCGCGCAGGCATTGGCCGGGACGAGCGACAAATGACCAAGCTCAACGGCCAGCCAGGCGCTGGCGGCCAGCCGCACCAGATCAATCGTGTAAGGCAACGGAAACGCCTCGTCGAAATCATTGATGCCCCACACCAGCCGTCCCTCGGCATCGCGCCAGGTGCCGTAATTTTCCACGTGCAAATCGCCAATGGCCAGCACCGTGGGTGCACTGGCCGCCTTCGGACAAAGCGCCGGGAAAAGCTGCATCCAGCGATAGAACGTGGCGCGCAGAAACAAAAATGCATCCTGCGCCATCAACTCGTGCTTGGTGCCAAGGTCGCTCTTGACCACGCGGACGTGACCAGCCAGCCACGTTTCATACTGCCGGGTCGCCTGCTGGATGTTCATGGGATTCAAAAATGTGTGCCATTACAATTTAATCAACGCGCCAAAGCAACCCAGATGAGCAGTCCGACCAGAGCGGCCAACGTCACGGGAATTCCCAGGCGCGCGAAATCCCAAAAGGAAATTTTAATTCCCATTCCACGCGCCTGCTGGACAACAATGATGTTGGACACGCTGCCAATAATAATCAGACTGCCGCCAAAGCTGTTGGCCAGTGCAAGGATGTATGGCGCGGCGGGAGCGGCAAGATTTACAACCTTGAGCAACAGCATCACGGTGGCTGAATTGCCGATCAAATTGGACAGTGCCGCTGTCGTCAAAGTCAAATAGCCCGGAGCATTGAGATTAAATCCGCCTTGCGCCAGCCAGTGGATGGCCTCTTCGCCATAACCGGTGGATTGAAACGCCCCGGCAACGACAAACAATCCCATGAAGAGCACCAGAATCGGCCAATCCACCAGCCCGAGCAAATCGTCGGTGTGAAATTTGGTGCTGGCCAGATGAAGGCCGGCTGCGGCCAGGGCGATGACTTCTTTGGGAAGCGATGTAAAGGACAGGCCGATGACCAGGATGAGAATAATTATTCCTTTGATGGTATGCAATCGGTTGAAAGGATAGGTTGGCTGCGCCGACTCATTTGGGATGGACAAGGGAGCCTGAAGATTTTTTCGCGACATCAGCCAGATGATTCCATAGGCAGCACTCATTGCAAAAACGACGGGCGTGCTGCTCCAAAGCAGGTAGTGACCAAAACCCAAGTGCGCGATTTGGCCGATCATCATGTTCTGTGGATTTCCGATCAACGTTGCCGCCGCGCCGATGTTGCTGGAAATTGCCAGCGCAATCAAAAATGGAACGGGATTGATTTGTTTGCGCAAAAGCGCGACGCCGGTGAACGGCGCAAAAACGAAGCAAACGATGTCGTGATTCAGAACAGCAGAAAGGCCGCCAGTCACCAACATCAGAATCAAAAGAAATCGCGCGGGACGTTCAAGCTGATTGGCAATGCTCACCGCGACTTTATCATAAAATCCCGATAGTCGAAGCTGGGCGGAGATGACAAAAAATCCGAAGAGCAAATAAATCGTCGGCCAGTTGACATAGGAAACAGCATCGGCTGTGGTAACGCCGCCGAAAATCATCATCCCAATTGCGCCCAACAAAGCGATCCCAACACGATTAAGCTTCAATCCGGGAATGCGCCCTATCGCAATCCCGATATAAGTCAGTGCGAAGATGGCCAGAATGATGTTGATTGGCTCCATTGGTTATTAACCGATTTGCACAGCAAACAATTTGGCAGCCGTTGAGTTTTATGGTCAAGCGGCCGCTTCCAGATCGTGAAGCTTTGGCCCCATGTCCACAGCCGCGTCGGCTTCACATCCGGCTTCTACGCCATGCTCGGACAATACCGATTTCATGTCCACATTCAACAGCGCTTTTAAATACTGGAAGACGAACTCCACTGTTCTGAAAGCGCGGAACGGTGGTGAGCTGGAACGGGAAAACCGAGAACTCAAGCAGATGTTGGCGGATTCGTTATTGAAGAACCCGGTTTTGGAGGCCGTCTGCGAAAAAAAGTTGTGAGCCCGGCGCATCGCCGGGCGGCGGGACTGTGTTCCCAACGGGTCGCTTGTCCGCAGTGCCAGCGTCGGCATCGCACACGCAGCGCCGTGGTCAACGTCTTGCACAAGGTGTTATTTACCACTTTGATGTTGTTGCTTTTCCTGACAGTCCCGCTGATTGTATTTCTCTTTGCCATGCCTTTCATCACGCCGGAAGGGACTTGGCTGATGTTGACGGGGTCATTAGTTGGAGTTGGCTTGCTTGCACTCGTCGTATGGAGTTTTGAAACATGCAGGAGGTCGGTGATTCCTTATTCGCTTCGCCAGATTGGACGGTTTCCATTTTTCTTTTTGCTCTACGCTTTGACCCCGAATCTCAACCGCCGTGACCAACGCGCTTTTATGCTTCAGTGCGCCGGCTGATGGTCGGCCCTTTCCCCTCACGCCGCCGCCGGTTCCATTCCACAAAAAGCGCGCCACGTCACGAACGGCATCTGTGCAATGCCGAATGGTCGGTGTGCTTCCGCCTGCGGCACGGCGACGGTCGTTACGCTCCGGCCCTGTTCCAGCCGTCTCTCCGCCTACGCTCCTCTTTCGCGTTCGCCGAACCGCAGGCCGAAGCAAACTGAGGCAAGAGATGGTCAAATTTTGACCACCTGTATATGGTGGAACAAAAAAATGGGAGATTGAAAACACGACCGGGATTCGTCATGCTATTGTGTGCATCGGAAAGATGCGCGAATTTTATGATCTCAAAACCAACCATGAAATATCAAAAGCTGCGTCTCATTAAATCCGGGGGCGAAGCCTGCCGGAAGGAAAACGGCTTCGGCATCATCGCCGGCCACAAGAAAAAGAAGGGCACCGTGAAGGAGGTTGCGAGGCTCGATCAGAAGCTGCGTGATTTGCAGCACCGGCTGCGCGCCGGGGAAGAGACCGGCGCGAGAGTCCGCAGGAAATACAAATACAGCAAGCTGTTTCGGGTGGAACCGGGCAGCAAGTTGAATCTGAGGAAGATCAACCCCGAATTCACCGCCGGCCACAAGAAGAAAAAAGCCGCCCTGAAGGAGCTTGAACAGCTCGATCAGAGGCTGCGCGCCTTGCAGTTCCGGCTCTACGCCGAGGGCCAGCAGTCGCTGTTGATTTGCCTGCAGGCGCTGGACGCCGCCGGCAAGGATGGCACCATCATCCACGTGTCGGGCGCGATGAATCCTCAGGGGACGCGCGTCCACAGTTTCAAGGTTCCGACCAGGGAGGAAACGGCACACGATTTCCTCTGGCGGATCGGGCAGCGGGTCCCGGCCCGGGGCGAGGTGGTCATCTTCAACCGCTCGCACTACGAGGATGTTCTCGTCGTCCGCGTCCGCGGCATCGTCCCCAAGAAGGTTTGGAAGCAACGCTACCAGATGATCAACGAATTTGAGAAAAAGCTCGTGGCCAACGGCACGCACGTCCTCAAGTTCTTCCTGCACATCAGCCCGGAGGAGCAACTCCGGCGGTTCAAGAAGCGTCTTGATGACCCCGCCCGCCATTGGAAGATCAGCGAAAGCGACTACACGGAACGCGAGTTTTGGGACGATTACATCGAGGCCTACAAGGAAGCCGTGATCCGGACCAGCACGAAGCACGCGCCGTGGCACGTCATACCGTCCAACAACAAATGGTTTCGCAACCTGGCCGTAACCCGGATCGTGGTGGAAACGCTTGAGGCCATGAACATGAAATTCCCGAAGCCGACCGTGAACATCAAGAATATCAGGCGCAAATATCACCAGGTGGTGGCGGTGGACGAAAAGAAAAAAGGGAGGCAGCCGGTTGCCGGGGAGACGGAGAATGGGGATGGCCGGCAGCCGGTGAAGGCCGGGAAACCACAAGACGCCATGGTCGGGGCGATGGCGCTGACGGAGGCAATACCCGCGAATGGGGAGGAAACAATCTTGTCGCAGCCACTTCCGCCCACCGCAAGCATGCCGCAACGGATTGCCAACACAGCTTGAAGAATACAGACCATCCTCAAGCGGTCAGACCACTGTCAAAGTCAGCCTGCCGGGCGCAGACCCGCGAGTTGTGTTTGTGGTTTCCCAGCCGTCGTGCTTCGGCCACATTTCGGTGTATGGGCGTGCGAACATTTCCATTTTACGCTCGTTCGGATACCACTTGGCTATCCAGTCGCGCACTTGGTCTGGCTTGCTGCTGTGCGAGTCACGTCGGGCGCGTATCACGCTGCCGATTCTGTCAGGTTGCGCGGGCGGTGACATTTTACCGCGAGTCGCCACCATGAGCAGTTCGTGTTGGCCTCTGAACCAGTAGCCCATGCCGACCTTTTCCTTGTCCCAGATTGCGTGCGTTTTGTAGATGTATCCCCACGCCGCGATTACCGCCACGGCTTCGAGCAACTTCGACGCGGTGGCCCAGAGATACAGCACGGAGTCTTTCGCGGCTGGCCCTTTCAGGGCGCACAGTTCATCGATGCTCATGGTCGGATATGCGTCAGAACAAGGTGCAAACTAAAACAGCCGGCCTTTTTTAAGGTCGGCTGTTGGTTTACAGAATTCCCGGAGATCGTGGTTATTCCTTGTGGGTCCAGGCATCCCGAATGTATTCCCTGTCGTCATTCCATTTACGATCAGGATTGGTAGTTTGCCAGTCGCGCTTCAATTCGTTTTCCAACTGGTCATCCCATTTGGAATATTTTTTGCCGTAATGTAAACGAGCGCCATAACCAAAGCGGTAGGCTGGCTCGGCTTTGTCCCAAGCAGGTATGCCGCGCGGCGGAATGATTTCCTTGCCGGAAGCTTGCTTCACAGTATCGGAGACCTGTTGATCTGTATCCGGTTGCTTCCCACCCATATCATGCTTGGTTTGATCCCAATCTCGCTTGAACGCGGCTTTAGTGCGTTCCCATGCGGAATCATTTTCATTGGTCCACCAGGTTGGATTTTTGTATTGGTTCATAATTTTGTTTGTTTTATGTTTTACTTTCAGCTCAACCGTAGTGCAAGTTGCTATGGGGGTGCTATGGGGTGTAACCCTACCAAAGAATTGCATGAAGAGATAAAGCCCGCACTCCACTGATACTAAACAACAGTCAATGGGATGCTGCTCTCAATGATAGGTAATTGCTTGAACGCATGCCGGCGTGCCGTGATGTAGGATGTCATGCAAAGGCCAAAACACAGCCGCAGCGGACTTGTTGCGCCGTAACGAAGCGTAGGCGGAACCTGGGCAAAAAAGCTTCAACGAAACCTTCAACGGTTTCATCACCGCTGCGGCCCTCATCGGCGCGGCCTTGTGGCTTTACCTGATCGCTCAAGTCGTCCACATTCGCGCGAACAAGGAGAAATAATTTTATGAAAACCGCCATCGCAATTTTGATTTCTCTCCAGCCGCCCACCGGCCCGATGGAAACCGAGGCTGCCAGCGCCGGTTTCTACGAACACAAGACGAACCAGCAGAAATATCCGCGCCTCCAACTTCGCACCGTGAAAGAATTGATGGAAGGCAAAGGCATCGAATGTCCCACCAGCGCAGCGAGCTTGGACGATACGTTCAAAAAAGCGCCGGAATCAAAGAAGAAGCATGGCGAGCAAAAAGCGCTGGAGTTTTAAAACGTCCAAACTCATCGTCCTAGTCGGGATAAATCGAATTATTTTCCATGAATTCGAAATAAAATCGTTTTTTATTTCATTCCATTGAAACAACTTGCATTAAAAAAAGGGGTAATTTCCCACCATAGGGTCAAAGCCGTGGAGGAATTGTGGTTTAATCGTGCGTTAATGCGAAAAAGCACAAAAAAATCACCATGTTCCTGACCATGATTCCCGTCAACCCCTCCGCCATCCGCGCCGTGGGCTACGACGGCAGCACGCTAACCGTCGAGTTCCACACTGGACGCATTTACGATCACCCCAGCGTTCCTTATTCGGCTTATGTGGAATTCATGAACGCCCCGTCCCCCGGCACTTATTACAACCGTTACATTCGCGGTCGCTACCGCTGAAAAAATTATGAGCATCACTCACATTGGAAAAATCGGGCGATTGCCCAAATGCACCCGCGACGACTTGGGGCGCCGCATCGAAGATGGTGAACCGGGCAAGGAATTGGTGAAATGGCTCAATGGTTTGTCAGGCGTGCAGAGAGTATTGAAAGAGCAGTTCGGCGGACGCGCTGTCACTGAACAGAACCTCTCCGAATGGAAGCAGGGCGGTCATCCGGAATGGCTGCGGCAGGAGGAAACCCGTTCGCTGGTAAGCAAACTGACCGAGCAGTCTGACGACTTGGATGAGGCGGCGGATGGACAGGAGATCAGCGACCGTTATGCCAGCGTGCTGGCGGTGGAACTCATCCGCCAGGCGATGACGCGGTTGGAAAAGGAGACCGACCCGGAAAAACGCTGGCAGATCATTTGTGAAGTGCATCGGGTGTTTTCCCAATTGCGGCGTGACGACCACCGGGCCGTGCGAACTGTGATCAAACGCGATCGCTGGAATCGGGAAGTGGAACGTGAGGAGGAGGAAGGCTTGGAACGCATGAAGCAGGAACACAAAAAACGCCTGACTGACATGTGCTTCGCCTCACTGCACAACCAAACAGTGGCGGAAGGATTTGGCGGCGGTAAGCATGGCGAAAAAATGGCCGAGTTGCTTTATCGCCTCCGGTTCGATTTGCCGCTGGAAGGTTTGGACTCGGAATTGCCCGGCGAAACCCCTCCCGTTGCGGTCAAACCCAGTCAAACCGAATCCGACCCAATCCGACCGGATCCAACTGAATAAATGCAAAGTTACCCCCAGCCAGGATGGTTTGAGACCTCTGCAAAACCCCGGTTCATCGTAGCGGCGTGTCGGCAGACCGCCGCATTTCGGAAAATTGAATTGTCCGTCCCGCATTGCGGGATGCCGAAAGCCGCTACGCCGGTTTTGCAAAGATCCCGGTTTATGAATATCGTGCCTTGGTGAAAAAACTCTGCTAATCTTTTGTCGTCATGCTGCTGACCAAAGATGAACTGCACAGCCTGGTTGGGTTGATGCATCAGTCGCCGCACATGCTGCTGGGAATGCAGCCGTTGGGCGGCGGTTCGGGTCTGGTCGTTCGCGCGTTCCTGCCCGATGCCGCCAAAGTCGAAGTCCAGCCGGTTCACGAGAAAGACAAACCCAGGTTCACGCTCAAGCGCATTCACGAAAGCGGGCTTTTTGAAGGCGCCACGAAATCAGCCAACCGCGTTTACGCCTACGACCTGGTGGTCACCAATCATCAAGGCCAGACCCGCCGCACCCGCGACGCGTTTTCGTTTTTGCCGACGCTGGGCGAATCGGATTTGTTTCTGTTCGGCAAGGGTGACGAGCGTCGCATTTACGAAAAACTCGGCGCGCAATTGCGCGTGATTGACGGTGTGCCCGGCACGAGCTTCGCCGTCTGGGCGCCGAACGCGCAGCGCATCAGCGTCGTCGGCGATTTCAACCATTGGGACGGACGGTTTCATCCCCTGCGGTTGCTCGGCGCGTCCGGCGTCTGGGAAATTTTCATTCCGGGCGTCGGCGTCGGCGCGCATTACAAATTTGAAATTCGCGACGCGCACGGCCGCATCTCGCTCAAGACCGATCCCTGCGGATTTTTCTTCGAGGTGCCCCCGAAAAACGCCGCCATCGTCTGGGACACGCGCCAATTCAAGTGGAACGACGGGGCCTGGTTGAAGCGGCGCCGCGAACGCGATGCGCTGCGCTCGCCGATGAGCATTTATGAGGTCCACGCCGGTTCCTGGCGGAAAAAAACGGCGAACGAATCGTGGAGCTACCGCGAGCTGGCCGAACCGCTCGTGCTTTACGTCAAGCGCATGGGATTCACGCACGTCGAATTCCTGCCGGTGGCCGAGCACGCGTTTTATCCGTCGTGGGGTTATCAAGTCACCGGTTTCTACGCACCCACGAGCCGCTACGGCACACCGGATGATTTTCAATTTCTCGTCAACGCGCTGCACGAGGCGGGCATCGGTGTGATTATGGACTGGGTGCCCGCGCATTTTCCGCGCGATGAATGGGCGCTGGCGAAATTCGACGGCACCGCCCTTTACGAGCACGAAGACCCGCGCAAAGGCGCGCATCAGGATTGGGGCACGCTGATTTTCAATTTTGGCCGGCACGAAGTTTCCAATTTCCTCGCCGCCAACGCGCTGTTCTGGCTCGACCGCTTTCACATTGACGGCCTGCGGGTGGACGCCGTGGCCTCGATGATTTACCTCGACTATTCGCGCAAGCCGGGCGAATGGATTCCCAACCAGTTCGGCGGGCGCGAGCATCTGGAGGCCATCGAATTCCTCAGAAAATTCAATTACATTGCGCACACGGAATTTCCCGGCATCGTCACCATTGCCGAGGAATCCACCGCCTGGCCGCAGGTGACGCGACCGCCGTATCTCGGCGGGCTGGGCTTTTCATTCAAATGGAACATGGGTTGGATGCACGACACGCTCGACTACTTCAAGCGCGATTCCATTTACCGGAAATACCACCAGAGCGACCTCACGTTCGCGATGCTCTATCATCACACCGAAAATTTCATCCTGCCGCTGTCGCACGACGAGGTCGTCCACGGCAAGGCGTCTTTGCTGGGCCGGATGCCCGGTGACGACTGGCAAAAATTTGCAAATCTTCGGACGCTGCTCGCGTATCAATGGCTGTTCCCCGGCAAGAAACTGTTGTTTATGGGCGACGAAATCGGCCAGCGCGCCGAGTGGAACGAAAACGGCCAGCTTGACTGGTGGCTGCTCGACGCCGGACCGTTCCATCGCGGCCTGCAAAAATTCGTTGAGGATTTGAACAAACTTTACGCCGCCATGCCCGCGCTCTGGCAAAGCGATTACGACCACGGCGGTTTTAGCTGGATTGACTGCGCCGACCGGGACGGCAGCGTGATGTCGTTTGTCCGCCAGACCACTGACGGCGCGAACCAGCTTGCCGTCATCCTGAATCTCACGCCGGTGCCGCGCCAAAAATATCGCGTCGGCCTCCCGCGCGCGGGCAAGTGGCGCGAAGTGTTGAACAGCGACGCCGGCATCTACGCCGGCAGCAACCAGGGCAATCTGGGTGGTGTCACCGCCGAAAACGTTCCCTGCCACAACCAGCAACATTCCGCCGAATTTTGTCTGCCGCCCATGAGCGCCATCGTGTTCCAGCCGGAATAACCGGCATGCTGGGAGCGCCCGCTGGCTCCCAACGCCAAGCCATTGATGCTCCGCCTCGTTCCGCCGTCATCCGCTGCTTGCGCCTGGATGGCGGCATCTATCGCCTCCGCCACGCCCCCAATCCAACAGCCAAACCCATCGTCCTCCTCCATTGTCCGGTCTTTTGATAGGCTGTCTTCTTTTGAAAACTCGCTACATAAGATTTCTTTTTTTTTCGTTTGACGCGGAATTCAAAACCTGTCAGTTTAAAATCTGGTGGAAAACTTCTGATTTAATTAATTTTAAATCGAACGGGATGGTTTATGGAAAATTATGAAAAAACTTGTTAATAACCCAACCATTTGGGCTGTGGTTATCGCAATCGGTTTATCCACTGGCATCTTGAGCGTGGCAAAGGCGGACACCATTGCTTTCTCTCCCACTCTGTCGTTAAATGGATCGGGGGTGGGCAACGATGGGTTTTTCTTCACGCCGACCACCGCAATCTCGGTCACCTCGCTCGGCTACGTTGACTGCGGATTCAGCGTTGGTCATGACGTCGGTCTGTATGACGTCTCCACCTCAACTCTCCTCTGGAGCACAACGGTCACAGGCTCCTCGACACTAGACAGCGGTTTTCGTTACGATTTAATTACTCCGGTTTCGTTAACGGCAGGGAATGAGTATGCCGTTGTCGGCACCCAGGTCACGGCTGACAGTAACTGGACAGCTGGTTCTCTGGGTGTCGCCGCTGAAATTACTTTTAACGGCTACTTCTACGACTACAACCCTACCCTGGATTTACCTGCAACTCCTTATGGAACCGCATACTTCGGCCCCAATTTTCAATATGTCGTTGTTCCTGAACCAACGAGTGTTGGCTGCTTTTTGCTTGGATTAGGTGTTTTCGTTTGCTTTCAACGTTTGAAAGTTGGCCGGCAAATTTAATTCCGGCCATAGTCTTTTTTGGGAAACGATGGCAGTCAGTCTGCGGCGCAGACAATGGCTGGTTTAAAAATCAGCGCTTAATCCGGCGGTTTGAGAATTTGTTTGGCGGAAATTTGCCGTGCGGGAGAAACACCTGCCGGGGAATTGATCAGACTCGCGACAGTGGCCGCCACGCGGCTTTGCGCCGTGTTCATTCATGGTTTATTCTTCCGCTGTGAAACTCATCTCCTGGAACGTCAACGGCCTGCGCGCCGTGCTGCGGAAAAATTTCCTCGATTTTCTCGACGCCGAAAAACCCGATGCCCTTTGCCTTCAGGAAACCAAGTGCGGCCCCGACCAGGTCGAACAACTCTGGCCCGCGACCTACATGACGTATTGGAACACCGCGCAAAAGAAAGGTTATTCCGGCGCCGCCATTTTCACCAAAACGCGACCATTAAAGGTTACGCCGCACATCGGCATGGACGAGCACGACCAGGAAGGCCGCGTGCTGACTGCCGAGTTCGCCGACTTTTTTCTCGTCAATGTTTACGTGCCCAACTCCAAACGCGAACTCACCCGGCTCGCCTACCGCCAGCAATGGGATCGCGATTTTCTTCGTTACCTCAAAAAGCTGGAAAAGAAAAAACCCGTGATCTTCTGCGGCGACCTCAACGTGGCGCACACGGAAATTGACCTCGCGAACCCGAAGGCCAACGTCCACAACCACGGCTTCACACCCGAGGAACGCGCCGGGTTCAGCGCCTTCGTGCGCGCCGGTTTCCTCGACACCTTCCGCGAATTCGAAAAGGGCGGGGGACATTACACCTGGTGGAGCCAGATGTCCGGCGCGCGTTCCCGGAACGTTGGCTGGCGCATTGACTACTTCCTCATCAGCGCCGTGCTACGCCCGCGACTCAAACGTGCTTTCATCCAGCCGGACGTGTTGGGCAGCGATCATTGCCCGGTCGGCATCGAGCTTGGGTAGCCGGGGCGCAGCCGGACACGACCATCGGAACGCCGGATTCATCCGGCAGCCTCATACGCGGTTCGCCCACCTGCCGGATGAATCCGGCGTTCTACTGTCGGGGCGACCTCGTGTTCCAGCTGGTGATGCCTGGATGCACACCAGCAGCCGGGAACGCCGGAAATTACCTTGTAATATTTTCATAATGGACTTATACCAATTCCCAGAGACAATCNNGCAGCGCGGCCCTACCGTCTGGAATATGTGCCGATTATTATCGGGAAATGGTATTAGGCTCAATTTCAAGGCTTCACCGTCTCAACGTTGATATGAAAATACTTCTCGTCAGCCCGCGAACGCCCGACACGTTCTGGAGTTTCAAGCACGCTGTGCGCTTCGTTTCCAGAAAGGCGTCCATGCCGCCGCTGGGATTGCTGACGGTGGCCGCGATGCTGCCGCTGGAGTGGCAGCTCAAGCTGGTGGACCTGAACGTGGAGCGGCTCAAGGATGAAGACCTGCGTTGGCCGGATTATGTGTTGCTGGGCGCGATGCTGGTGCAAAAGGATTCGGTGCGCGAAATCGTTGCCCGGTGCGCCACATTTCAGAAACGGGTTATTGCGGGCGGACCGCTGTTTACCACCGGCTACGAAGCGTTCCCGGAGATTCAGCACTTCGTTCTGGGCGAGGCCGAGGAAATTATGCCGCAAGTCGTGGAAGACATGCGGAGTGGCCGGTTGTTGCAGCCCATCTATCGCGCCACGAACCGGCCGGACATCACCCAAACACCAGTACCGCGCTGGGACCTCATCAAATTCCGATATTATGTGACGATGGCCGTGCAATTCTCGCGTGGCTGCCCATTCGATTGCGAGTTTTGTGACATCATCGTGATGAACGGACGCGTGCCCCGCACGAAAACGCCGGCGCAATTGATTGCCGAGTTGGACGCCTTGGGCCGGCGCGGATGGAAGGACATGGTTTTCATCGTGGACGACAATTTCATCGGCAACAAACAACGGACCAAGACACTGCTGCACGCGCTGATCGAGTGGCGGCGGCGCACGCGGTCCCGCATAGGATTTCTCACCGAGGCGTCCATGAATCTCGCCGATGACCCGGAATTGTGTGCGCTGATGGTGGAAGCCGGTTTCAAAAAGGTTTTCGTGGGTATTGAGACGCCCTCGGTCGAGGCGCTGGACGAATGTCACAAGCTTCAGAACCGGAATCGCGACCTCGTGGCCTCGGTGCAGACGCTGCAGCGCGCCGGGCTGGAAGTCATGGGTGGATTCATCGTGGGCTTCGACAGCGACAAGAGCGACATCTTCAAGCGGCAGTTTGAATTCATCCAGCGTTCCGGCGTGGCGACGGCGATGGTGGGATTGCTGACCGCGCTGCCGCAGACGCGATTGTGGCAGCGGTTGAAACGCGAGGGACGGCTGGAAGCCGAAAGCACCGGCAACAACACCGATGCCGCGCTGAACTTCAAACCCAGATTGAACCGCGACCTCCTGCAATCCGGCTACCGCGAACTGGTGAAGAAGCTTTACGAGCCGCGGAACTACTACCAGCGCATCCGGACGTTCCTCAAGAGCCATCGTCCGACCGGTCCGCGAAGGCGCTTGTCCTGGGCGGATTCGATGGCGTTTCTGAAATCCTTCTGGGTGCTGGGCGTGTGGCACCGGGGGCGCGTGGGATATTGGCGGCTGTTTTGGGGCACGCTCATCCGGCATCCGCGTCACTTCCCTCACGCCATCGAACTCGCCATCCTCGGCTACCACTTCCGCCGCGTGGCCAACTCGCTGCGGGCGCCTGCCTCCCGCAAACCGTGATGGGCGGCGATCATTGCCCGGTCGGAATTGAAATTGAATGGAAACGACAAAACTGTGAGAATTTTTGCACAGGTTTTGACCAAATGAATTCCTGTCTTGATTAATTTTGATGAGCAAACCAGCCAAATCGCAATGGGACTTCGGCGAACTGTTCCCGGCTGAACAGACACGAAAAGTTCTGTCCGTCAGCGAACTGACGGCACAGGTCAAGCGATTGCTGGAGAAACAGGTCGGGCTGGTCTGGGTGACGGGCGAGGTCACCAATCTGCGCGCCCAATCTTCCGGCCACATGTATTTCACGCTCAAGGACGCCGCGGCCCAGTTGAGTTGCGTGCTGTTCCGCGGCGAGGCAGTCGCCTGCCGTGAACTGTTGCAGGACGGTCAGAAGGTTTTGTTGCAGGGCGACGTGACGGTCTATGAAGCGCGCGGGCAATATCAACTCATTGTCCGCGCAGTGGAGTTGCAGGGTGTTGGCGCGCTGCAAATCGCGTTCGAGAAACTCAAGCAGAAGCTCGCGGCGGAAGGGCTGTTCGCGCCGGAACGGAAACGTTCGCTCCCGAAATATCCGCAACGTATTGGCCTGGTCACGTCGCCCACCGGTGCGGCGATCCGCGACGTGTTGCACGTGGTGCAACGGCGGAATCCGGGTTTGGAAATCATCCTCGCGCCATGCCGCGTGCAGGGCGAAGGAGCGGCGGAGGAAATTGCGGCGGCGATTAAGTTGCTTAACGAATTTTCGGAGGGCGGAGCTCCGCGACGCCCTGATTTGGAAACTCAAAAGGAATTAGGGTCTCGCGGAGCTCGACCCTCCGAAAGATTGGATTTGATTCTCGTCACCCGTGGCGGGGGGAGCTTGGAGGATTTGTGGGCGTTCAACGAGGAGGTCGTCGCGCGGGCGATTTTTGAATCGGCGATTCCGGTCGTGTCGGCGGTCGGCCACGAGATTGATTTCACCATCGGCGATTTCGTCGCGGACGTGCGGGCGGCGACGCCGAGCGCGGCGGCGGAAATCATCACCGAAGGGGTTTTCGCCAGCCGGCAGCTCGTGGTGGATTTGACGCAGCGCATGGTGCGGGCGCATCCGCGCCGGCGCATGAACGAACTTTTGCAACGATTGGATGATTTGCAGGCCGGTTTGCTGCGCTGCACGAGGCAGGGGACGAAGGAACGGCAGGTGGCCTGGCAGAATCTGGCGGAGCGATTGTTGCGCGTTCGTCCGGCGCAATTGTTGAGGCAGCGGCGTGAGTCGTTGGTGGTGAGCCGCCGGCGTTTGCATGAATTGACGCAGGTTCATTTGCGGAATTGGAAGAACCGTTTTGGCGCGACCGAATCGCGACTGCGTTTGCTGGGGCCGGAACAGGTGTTGTCGCGCGGCTATTCCATCACGATGGACGCGGCGACGGGAAAAGTTTTGCGGGCGGCAAAAGACGTAAAAGTGGGCCAGCATTTGAAGACGCGTTTGAAAGCGGGTGAGGTTTTGAGCAAGGTTGACAAGCGATAGCAGCCGTTGCCACGGAACCTGTTCAGCGAAACGTAAAAAACCGGCTTGCAGTCTTTCGGAGAATCACTAGATTGAGAGCCGCAAACCCCAGGACAAAGCGAGAAATATATGCAAAATGTAAAACGTTTGGTGCAATGGTCACGCGTACCGTTCATTTCAGCGGTGGTCGCTTTTCTGCTGGTCGGCTGCCAGTCGGACAATGATCAATCGGGCGTCAAAATAACGGTCGCCACGCCCACGCCTGCCGTAACCGCGCCTGCACCTGCTGTGGCTGCGCCTGCCGCGCCCATGGCAGCGGGATTGCCGATTCGCATTAAAGCTGGCGCCACCGCCCCTTACACCGACTCCAACGGCAACATCTGGCTGGCTGACCAGGGTTTTGTGGATGGAGACGTCATTGATCGGGGTAGCGACATGCAAATCGCCAATACACAGGACCAGGCTATCTATCGCACCGAACGATACGGCATGAGTTCTTTTTCGTACAAGCTTCCCAACGGCAAATACATTGTGAAACTTCATTTTGCCGAAACTTACGAGGACATCACCGGCCCGGGTCAGCGCGTCTTTTCCTTTAACGTCGCGGGCCATGAGTTCAAGGATTTTGATGTCTGGGCAAAGGCCGGCGGTGCCAGGCGCGCCTACATCGAAACTGTCAACGTGGACATCACCGACGGCAAGCTTGACCTTACTTTCACGACCAACATTCAGAGCCCCGAGATCAACGGGATTGAGATCATTCCGGGTTCCTGACCGGCTAACTTCTCCGTGCATTCGTGGGTTGCGGATCACCTCGCGCCTGAATGTTTCCAGGATCGCGTGAGTGCTAAATTCAGTCACGCGCCTCACGAGCGCAGTTGCCTCGCTCTGCTTGACTCCAAGCTGGACGGACGCGATGGTTTTCTTTAGCATTTTCGCATGTCAAAATCAGCCAAGGCCAATGATGCGGCCAAGAACAGTCCGCCGTTTGAAGAGGCTTTGAAAAAGCTCGAGGGCATTGTCGAGGCCATGGAGTCCGACGACCTGCCGCTGGAAACGCTTTTGTCCAGATACGAGGAAGGCACCAAGCTGGTGAAAATCTGCCAGGAAAAACTCGCCGAGGCGGAATTGAAGATCCAGCAGTTGGAGAAAAGCGCGGCGGGCGAAATGAAATTGAAGCCGCTGTCACCGGATTTGTCCGAAGGCTGATTTCCCAACCCCAGACCCAAAATATATGAGCAGTTATCTTGAGATGGTGGACGGGCCGGCGCATGTGAAGAAACTCACGCTGTCGCAGCTTCAGGAACTGTCCGGGGAGATTCGGGAAGAATTAATCGCCGGGCTGGCCAAAAGCGGCGGGCATCTCGGCCCGAACCTTGGCGTGGTTGAGTTGACCATCGCGTTGCATCGCGTTTTCAACACGCCCCGGGACAAATTTGTCTGGGACGTGAGCCATCAGGTTTACGTTCACAAAATTCTAACGGATCGCAAGAAGCGCTTCCGCACCATCCGGCAGACGGACGGCCTGAACGGCTTCGCGTTGCGCACGGAAAGTCCGCACGATTGCTACGGTGCTGGTCATGCGGGCACGGCGCTTTCCGCCGCGCTGGGCATGGCGGCGGCGCGTGATAAAAACGGCACGGACGAAAACATCGTCTGCATTTTCGGCGACGCGGCGTTGACGAACGGCATTTCGTTCGAGGCGCTCAACAACATCGGCCACACGACAAAGCGGTTCATCAGCATTCTCAACGACAACGAGTGGAGCATTGCCAAAAACGTCGGCGCGATTTCCAATTACCTCAACAAGCTCATCACCAATCCTCGTTACAACAAGCTGGCGAAGGATTTTGAAAATTTCGTCCGCCGCCTGCCCAAGGGCGAGATTGCCTTGAGACTCGCACACAAGGCCGAGGAAGGTGTCAAGGGCGCCATCACCGACGTCGGGCTGCGGCAAACCGGCAGCCTGGTGGACACCGACGGTCGCGGCGGCTATGGCAGCCCGGTTTTATTCGAGGAAATGGGGATGCGTTATCTTGGCCCGATTGACGGACACGATTTGCCGTTGCTCATCAGCACGCTGGAATTCGCCAAGACGTGCGACCATCCGATCGTCATTCACATTCTTACGCAGAAAGGCAAAGGCTTTGAGGCCGCGCTCAAGTCGCCGGAAAAATTCCACGGCACCGGGCCCTATGATGTGAAAACCGGTGATTCGATGCCCGTCAGGGCGGACACGCCACCAAATTATCAGGACGTGATGGGGCAGACGATGGTGAAACTCTGCCAGAAAAACAACACGCTTGTCGGTATCACCGCCGCGATGCCCAGCGGCACGGGACTGAAACATCTCGAAAAGGCCATGCCGGACCGTTACTACGACGTGGGCATTGCCGAGGAACACGCCGTCATTTTTGCCGCCGGCATGGCGACGATGGGTTTTCACCCGGTTTGTGCGATTTATTCCACCTTCCTGCAACGCGCCTATGACTGTATTCACCATGACGTTTGTTTGCAGGATTTGCCGGTGATTTTCTGCATGGACCGCGCCGGATTGTCCGCCAACGACGGCCCGACGCATCACGGCCTGTTCGACATCGCCTACCTGCGCTGCCTGCCGAATGTCATTGCCATGGCACCGAAGGACGAGGACGAACTGGTGGACATGATGTTCACCGCCACGCACCAGCAGCATCCGACGTTCATCCGTTATCCGCGCGGTGCGGCGGAAGGTGTGCCCATCAAGGACCAGCCCAAATTGCTTGAAGTCGGCAAGGCGGAGGTCATCCAGAACTTTTCCAGCAATGGCAAACGCAAGGTCGCGCTGTTCGGTCTCGGTCCGATGAACACACTTGCGCGTAAAGCGGCGGTGCAACTGGCGGAGGAAGGATTCGATTGCGCCGTCATCAATCCGCGCTTCACCAAGCCGCTCGACGATGGCGCGCATGAATTTTTCGGGCGCGCGGCGGAAATCGTCGTGACGATGGAAGACCACGTGTTGATGGGCGGTTACGGGTCGGCGGTGCTCGAACTGTTCAGCGAGAAGGCCGTAACGACGCCCGTCGTGCGCATCGGCTGGCCCGACCAGTTTATCGAACACGCCACGACCCAGGACGAACTCCGCAATAAATACGGCCTGTCCGTCGAAAACACCGTGGCCAAGGTGAAGGCGCAGTTTGCGGAAGCCGCGCCCGTGGCGGCGAAGCTGATTGAGGTGGCGTGAACTAAATTGCCGTGACACTTCGGCCGGCTATTGGTCTAATCCAGTATGCTACGGACAGAAAAATCTTTCAGGTCCGGCTTTACGCTGATTGAACTTTTAGTCGTCATCGCCATCATTGGAATTCTTGCGGCGCTTTTACTTCCAGCATTAAGTCGCTCGATGCAAAGAGCGCACCAAATTCATTGTGTCCACAATTTGAGCCAAATTGGAATTGGCATTCAAAACTTTGTGACTGACAATCATGCTTATCCCACATTTTACGGCGGCACGAACGACGGCGACGACAATGCAGGAGTTTAGTTTCGTCAAATTGAACGCGGCGGTTTTGACGATTCCAAACCTAAAAAAAATTTCTTCGATGACGGCGTTTGGCTTTGTCCGTCAGCCAAAACAAGTCGTTTCCATACTTCATACAGGTATAACACTTTTGGAGTTGCTCCCATCGGCTATACCGGCTCCGCTTCAAAAACGCCGCAAAACATCCCGCTTGGTTTTGAAGGTTTCTATAATGGGCGTTTACCGTTGATACCAGTTAAAGAATCAGAAGTGGCAAGTCCAAGTGACATGATGGCGGTTGGCGACAGTGTGAGTGGTGGGATTGATTTCATGCGCGAAGATTTGAAGTATTTGGAACAACATGGTGCTTCTGCCCGTCATCAAGGCAGGCTCAACGTGGTATTTTGCGACGGCCATGTTGAATCGCCGACGTTGCAATTTCTTTTTGCCGACACCAGCGACGCCGCCTTGAGTGCCTGGAACCGCGACCACCAGCCCCACCGCGAACGACTGGTCCCGTGATTTCACAACGCCATTGGCCGCGCTTGACGGCATTGCTAAATTGACGTTTATTTAAGTCATGACGGTCACATTGACAGCGGAGCAGGAAAAGTTCATCGCGGAACAACTGGCTGGCGGTCATTACCGCGATGTCGCTGACATCATTACCCAAAGCCTTGGAATGTTGCGTGCGCAGGAGGAATTAATCCGCTCAAACGCCGCCGAGTTGCGTGAGAAAATCGTCACGGGCATGGAGCAAATCCGGCGCGGCGAAATGGTGGATGGCAGGACAGCCATTCGGAATCTACGGGAAAATTTGCTTTTGCGTCGAAGTTAGAATTCACATCCTCCCTCATCCCGGTCTTCTCCCCAAGGAGAAGGAGAATCGTTTGCGTCTCACCGGAATACCTGCAGCTGAATTTGCCGGATGGTCTCCATAAAATCAAAGCCAGACTCCGGCAGGTCCTTCTCCCGGGGGAGAAGGTCAGGATGAGGGCGAGCGTTCTTCCAACCAATCAGTTTTCTTTCCTTGCTTTCCTCTGCATTCGGCTTTTTCCTGTCACCAGCGAGATTTAATTTTGAATTGAAAAAATATGGCCTATAAAGACGTGACCCCGCCGGCTGGTGGAAAAATTTCAATCAAGAACGGCAAACTCACCGTTCCTGAAAATCCCATCCTGCCGTTCATCCGCGGCGACGGCACCGGCCCGGACATCTGGGCGGCGAGCGTGCGCGTGTTCGACGCGGCGGTACAAAAGGCCTACGGCGGCAAACGAAAGATTTCATGGTTTGAAGTATTCGCCGGCGAGGCGGCCAAAAACAAATTCGATAACTGGTTGCCGGACGACACCGTCGAGGCGTTCAAGGAATATCTCGTCGGCATCAAAGGCCCACTGACCACGCCCGTCGGTGGCGGCATCCGCTCGCTCAACGTCGCGTTGCGCCAGATGCTCGATCTCTACGTGTGCCTGCGCCCGGTGCGATGGTTCACCGGCGTGCCGTCGCCGGTGAAACATCCGGAAAAGGTGAACATGGTCATCTTCCGTGAAAACACCGAGGACATTTACGCAGGGATTGATTTCGAGGCGGGCAAGGAAGCCGCGCTCAAGACACTGGAATTTCTGAAGGCGAATTTCCCCAAAGATTTCAAAAAGATCCGTTTTGGTGCGGAAGCGCCGGAGATGGTTGGCATTGGCATCAAGCCGGTCTCAAAACCCGGTACGGAACGTCTCATCCGCTCGGCCATTCAATACGCGATCACGAACCAGAGCAAATCCGTCACGATTGTCCACAAGGGCAACATCATGAAGTTCACGGAAGGCGGCTTCCGCGATTGGGGTTACGCGCTGGCCAGGAACGAATTTGGCGCGGTGGCGATTGACGACGGGCCCTGGTGCAAAATCCCCGAAGGCAAGCCTGGCGCGGGCCTCGTCATCAAGGATTCCATTGCTGACATCACGCTCCAGCAGGTGCTCACGCGCCCGACCGACTTCGACGTCATCGCCACGCTCAACTTGAACGGCGATTACCTGAGCGACGCGTTGGCGGCGCAGGTCGGCGGCATTGGCATCGCGCCCGGCGGCAACATCAATTACATCACTGGCCACGCGATTTTTGAAGCTACGCATGGCACCGCGCCGAAATACGCGAACAAGGACGTCGTCAATCCGGGTTCAGTCGTGTTGAGCGGCGAAATGATGCTGCGCTACCTGGGCTGGACGGAAGCGGCGGATTTGATTTTGAAAGGCTTGAACGGCGCGATTGGCAGCAAGCGCGTCACCTACGACTTCGCCCGCCAGATGGAAGGCGCAACGGAAATCAAGTGCAGCGAATTTGGAAGTAACATCATTGCAAACATGTAAAGTAGGACAGGCATCTTGCCTATCTCATTTTAAAAAAATATCAAGGGGCAGGCTGGAAGCCTGCCCTACGCTTTTATGCATTGGATTGTTGCCAGCCTGGTATCGGCATTGTTTCTCGGCGTCTATGAGCTTTGCACCAAGCACGCCGTGAGGGACAACGCCGTCGTGCCGGTCTTGTTTTTCAGCACGTTGAGTGGTGCGGCCATTTGGATTGTTTTGATGGGTACGCAGGCGGTTCATCCGAGACTTTTGCCGGCGTCGTTGGTTGTTGATCCACTTACGCTGGTGCAACATCTGCAACTGGTGCTCAAGTCTGCCATCGTCGCGGCGTCGTGGATTTTCACCTATCTTGCGCTCAAACATCTGCCGCTGTCACTCGGCTCGCCCATCCGGGCGACCAGCCCGCTGTGGACGCTGTTCGGTGCGCTGTTGATTCTGGGCGAGCGCCCAACCTGGCTGGAAACGGTTGGTGTGCTGACGACGCTGGCGTCGTTCGTGGGGCTTTCGTTTGCCGGGCGACTGGAAGGGGTGCATTTTCATCGCGACAAATGGGTGGGATTCATCATTGTCGGAACGTTGCTGGGCGCGGTGAGTTCGCTTTACGACAAATACCTGCTCGGCCGCCTGCATTTCTCCGTGCCGACCGTTCAGGCGTGGTTCTCGGTTTACCTGCTGGTACTTTTCACGCCGTTCGCCATCGGCTGGAAGTGGCGCTGGTGGTCGCGCAATGAATTTCACTGGCGCTGGAGCATCCCGTTCATCGCCTTTTCCCTGCTGGTGGCGGATTACATTTATTTCAGCGCGCTGAGGGATCCAAATTCGCTTGTCTCGGTGGTGATGAGCCTGCGCCGGGGCAGCACCTTGGTTGGTTTTGCCGGCGGTCTGTTGTTTTTCGGTGAAATCAACGGCTGGCAAAAACTCCCCGCCGTGATTGGCATCCTCGTGGGCATCGTGCTCACCGTGATGGGGTGATTCCGTGGCTTAAGGTGGGGAGGTGACGGAATGTTGCTGTCGCGCGATTTCGCCATCCGAATGAATGCGATTGCCGGCCCGGTCAACCAGGGTAACGGTGACGAAAACGAGCAATTGTTTGTGGACTTCAGAACCGGGTTTGACCTCAACTTCTTTGCCGCCCGGCACAAGCCGATCCGGTAAACTTTCCAGAACAACCGTCTGGTTATCCCACAGTGTCAAGTGCGTAACGGCTTGCCGAACGCGGAAACGGGGGAGAACTGTCGGCACAGTAACGTTTGTCCCGGCCGACGTGGCAACCAGGATAGAATTGGTCGGTGTGTCGTAACCCAAAAATTCCGTCAGTGATGGAATGGCCGTTAAATCAATGGTGTACCCATCGGGCAAAACGACCGGTATCACGTCCAGGACGGGGCCGACTTCCACTTTTTCGTACCGAGGAACAACAGTTGAATTGTCCGAGTCGGCCAGGTACTGGGTCGTGATGTCCTTAGTCGTTGTGGCTCGCATCTGGGTTTGCCGGCCGCTCAAGGTGGTCACTTCCGGTTCAGCCAGGGTTTCGGTCGCTCTGCTTTGTTCCAAGTTGTGAACCAAAAGCCGGAAGTTGGTGTCGGTCAAAATGCCGGCTACATTGGTAACACTTGTCGGAATCAAATCCGGTCCCAAGCCTTTGACCATCGCTGCCGAAGTTTCGATGAATCTGGCCTTGATATGGATTTGCGGCGGTGGCGTGTAGTTGAGCACCTGCACCGCTTTTTCCACCACATCCAAATCCTGCTCGGTCGCGTGGACGAACAACACACCCATCCGGTCATTGTAAAAAATCGATTTCGGCGGTGGCAAATCCACGCCGACGTTTGAGAGAAGCTGTCTCATGGCGGCAGAGACATTGGTTTGAAGGCCGGTCTGCTTTTGCAGAGCGGCGAGGAATACGTTGGAATCCATCTTGAAGGTGCGGGTTTCCAATGGTGCCGAATTTGAAACCCTGGTCGAAAAAACAATACCATCATCCAGAATCGAGTATTGGATGGGATGATCCGCCACCAACACAATGGCATCCAGCACGTCCCCCAGCCGCATATTGGTGAGCGTCAGTTTAACATTGATGGAACTGGGGTCCACGGCGACGCCGGCAGGAGTTGCCTCCGGCAATCCGGTGGTTGGATCGATGGTGGTCGCACCGCCGGCGGATGCGGCTGCCGCTGAAGCTGCGGGTGCATTGGTTTGGAATGTAAAGTTAATGCCTTTTCTATCCGGGTCGCAAAGTTTGGTCTGGAGGCTTAGCACGCGAAGAACTTCACTCAGCGGCAGGCCATCTGGCCAGGAAACTTGGTCGAGTCGGACGCTACTTAGCTTGCTGAAAATCACCTTGCGTCCGGTACCAGTGCGCACAAAATTGGTCATGGATAACCAATCACCGTTCGCCGGTGGCCGCCAAGCCTTCTCCTTTGGTAAATAACCATTCAATTTCAACACGGCCGAATGCACCAAAGCCAGTTGCTCCGGATCGCCCCGCACCAGCAAGACGCCGTTGTCCGAGTACACATAACCTGTGGGCGGCATATTTACCCCCGCATCGAGCAGCAGCTTTTTCAAGCTGTCCGCATCCGGCGGACGGTCAATTTTAAAAGTCATCGTTGCCGGGCCGGCCATTTCGGAATCAGTCCCGGCTGTCGGTGGCGGGTTGTCGGCGGCAGTCGGTGTGCCAGCCGCGTCGCTCAGATTTGATGAATGGGGCGGTGCGGCGCCCATCGGGATGGCCAGCGCGGTAAAGGCAAGAATTCCCAACACGGATGCGATGGTCAGCCCCGCCTTGCGGGGGGCGCGGAAGTCCATTAGGCGCTCGATCCGTTGCCGCAACGCGCTGCGGGATTCGAGGATGCCCACCAAACCGAGGCTGGCCAACGGCCGGTGGAACGCCAGCTTTGCCACTTCGAGCAGCGTGGGGGCGTAAGCCTCGGCATCGTCACGCAGCGTCAGCATGACGGCATCGTCCACGGCCTCCTCGCGCACCCGGCGGATGCGGGCATTGGCGAGCCAGAGCAGGGGATGCCACCAATAAACAATCTGGACCAGCGCTTGCGCGCAATTCATCCAGACATCACCGCGCCGGAGATGAGTCAACTCATGCAGCAATACCGCCCGCAACTGGACCGGTGGAAGTTTTTGCACCAGCGATTGCGGCAGTAAAATCACCGGTCGGAATAGTCCGCAAACTGCCGGCGATATGGCTTGATCCGTCAATCGCAAACGCACAGTGCGGCTCAGGCCGGTCGAAGATTTTGCTTCGTCAAACAATTCGCTGATCCATGCCGGCACCGGCATGGCGCGTCGGACATCACCGACAACCTGTCGCCAGCGCAATGTCAACCAGACCAGCAGACCAGCGCTGATAGCGCTCCAGGCCAGAATGGTCCAGGCTGCAACTGACATCGGCGGTCGTGGCGGCGGGGTGAAGGCAGGCGTTGGTTGCAGCGGCAGGCTGGGTAAAGCATCAGTGTCATACCGGATAACAAATTTGGTCGGATGCGGATTTGTTGTGACGGTGGCGGGAAACAGCCACCAAGCGACCCCGGTGGGCAGCGCCAGCGAAGGTGGAAGCAACAGCTTCACCAGCAGCACCAGCCAGAGCGCATAACGAACGGCTGCTCGGACATGCCGGCGCAAGGCGTAATCAATCGCAAACAGAATTGCGATGAGCGCGCTCGATTGCCACAACATCGGCCACGCAAAATGGAGCGCATTTTCGCCAAAACGATTCAGGGTTTCGATGATCGTGTTCATTTTCTGGCGGATTTTTTCTTCGCCTTGATCAGGGATTCCAGTTTCTCCAATTCATCAGCGCTCAGGCTGCGGGTGTCGAGGAGGCATTGGACCATGGGGGTGAGCGCGCCGTTGAAGGCGTGCTTGAGGGCGTAAAACAGTTCGCCACGCTGCGCCTGTTCACGGGTGACAACGGAACGGTAGAGCGTGAGGTTGCGGACTTTTTCCGCGGCCAGCAGACCCTTGACGACCATGCGGTCCATAAATGTGCGCACGGTGGAGTAAGTCCAGGCGGTCTGTTTGTGGAGTTTTTCCTGAATCGCCGGCGCCGCACAGGGTTCGTGGTCCCAGACGGCCTTGATGATCGTCCATTCCGATTCGGTCAGTTCGATGGATGGCTTGGGCATGGCGCGACCTTGCTTGACATTTGTAGAGATGTCAAGCAGAATCTTTACAATTGTAAAGATGGCAGTGTTTTCCTTGCAATTCAGCGCCGAACGAAACCACCCGTATGATTTTGAGGGTGTGAAGTTGACGGGCTTTCAAGCCGCGAAGCGGCATCACCGTCCGCAGCAGTGCTTGTATTTCTTGCCGCTGCCGCAAGGGCAGGGATCGTTGCGGCCGACTTTCGGGCCGGTGCGAACAGGCTTGGCTTTCTCCGCCACCGCCGCCGCGGCTTCGCTGACGACATCGCTGGCCTTGGCCTGCGCGCCGCCTGAACTTGCGGTGCTCGTGCCACCGAAAGCGCTGGCGGCCTGGTGCAGGGTTTGTTGCGGAACATTCTTCAGGAAATTTTCAAACGCCAGCATGGACGATGCACTGCGGAAGATGTTGTGGCAAATCTCGGTCTTCACGTTGACCATCAATTCGTCGAAAATCTTGAACGCCTCGGCCTTGTATTCAATGAGCGGGTCGCGCTGGCCGTAACCGCGCAGGCCGATGCTGTAGCGCAGGCTGTCCATCTCGTAGAGATGTTCCTGCCAGAGGCGGTCAATCGCACTGAGGATGGTGAAACGTTCGACTTCCTTCAGTGCGTCGGGATTTTCAAAGCTGATTTTGAGGTCGTAAGCCTTGCGGACGCTGTCGGAGATGAAATTGCAAACGGCGAATTGTGCCGGGCTGAGTCCGGCGAAAAGCGAGCCGGGCACAGGCGATTCCTTGCCGGAGTCGGCGCCCTTGAGAATTTCCGCCTCCGGCAGGCCGATGGGGAAATTCAGATTCACCCAGTCGGCCAGTTGCCGTGTCTTCCATTCGCTGAACTCGGATTCGGCGTTCGTGAACTGCGCGACCTTGTCCACGACGACCTCCTCCATGATGTCCATGAGCCGGTCGCGCACATCCTCACCATGGATGATTTCGTTGCGGAAGCCGTAAATGACTTCACGCTGCTTGTTCATCACGTCGTCGAATTCGAGCGTGCGTTTGCGGATTTGGAAATTGTGCTGCTCGACGCGTTTTTGCGCCTGCTGGATGGAGCGGTTCAGCCACGGATGGGTCAATTCCTGGCCTTCTTCAAGCCCCATTCGTTCCATCATTTTCACAATGCGGTCGGAGCCGAACAGCCGCATCAAATCGTCTTCGAGCGAGATGAAAAAGTGCGACGAACCGGGGTCGCCCTGGCGCGCGCAGCGTCCGCGCAACTGGCGGTCAATGCGGCGCGCTTCGTGGCGTTCGGTGGCCAGCACGTGCAGGCCGCCGAGTTCGGCGACGCCGGGGCCGAGTTTGATGTCCGTGCCGCGGCCGGCCATGTTTGTGGCAATGGTCACCGCGCCGCGCTGGCCGGCGCGCGTGATGATTTCCGCCTCCTGCTGGTGATATTTCGCGTTGAGGACGGAATGAATGATGCCTTCACGCTTGAGCATGCGTGAAAGCTGCTCGCTGACTTCAACGGAAATCGTGCCGACCAGAATCGGCCGGCCCTGGGCGTGGATCTGCTTGATCTCATTGAGGACGGTGTTGAATTTTTCGCGCCTGGTTTTATAGACCGCATCATTGGCGTCTTTGCGGACGCAAGGTTCGTTCGTCGGGATGACCAGGACGCCGAGTTTGTAAATGTCGAAAAATTCGGCCGCCTCCGTTTCCGCCGTGCCGGTCATGCCGGCCAGCTTTTGGTAGAGACGGAAATAATTTTGAATCGTGATCGTGGCGAGCGTCTGCGTTTCGCGCTCGATCTCGACGCCTTCCTTGGCTTCAACGGCTTGATGCAAACCGTCGCTCCAGCGGCGACCGGGCATGAGACGGCCCGTGTGCTGGTCAACGATGATGACCTTGTTCTCCTGAATGACATATTCCACGTCGAGCTGGTAAAGGCTGTAAGCCTTGAGCAATTGCGAGATGGCGTGAATCTTTTGCGCCTTGGTCTCGAAGTCCTGCTGCACCTTCGTCTTTGCTTCCATGCGCTTGCGCGCGTCGGGTTCCGGCCCGGCGTCAATTTCATGCAGCGCCGTTGTGAGTTCGGGCAGCACAAAAGCCTCCGGGTCTTTCGGGCTGACAAAATTGCGGCCTTTCTCGGTCAAATCGGCCTCGAAACCTTTCTCGTCAATGGCGAAAAGCAATTCCTCCTTCTCCCGGTAAAGGTCAACTTTCTTCTGGTCCTTGTGCAATTCCAGCTCGGCCCGGTTCATGAGCTTGAGATTTTCCGGATCTTCCAGAAGTTTCATCAAGCCTTCGGATTTCGGCTGGCCCGTTTTGACGCGGAACAGCAGCATGCCGATTTCACGTTCGAGCGCATCGGCATTTTGGACATTCGATCCATCCGTGGGATTTAATTTTTTGATCAGGGCCTCGGCCTCGGACAAAAACCGGGCGCACAAACGTTCCTGCGCGCGGACGAGCGATTCGACGAGCGGCTTCCACTGGCCGTATTGCTCGTCGTAAGTGTGAACGGACGGGCCGCTGATGATGAGCGGCGTGC
>PMOA01000154.1 GCA_003161635.1 Limisphaerales bacterium | reverse complement strand
GTGCTTCATGTCCTGAAGTGCTCCGGTCGGCCGGATCGTAACATGAATTTTCTTTTCCGCACCTTTTGCCTTTGTGACGTTGGAATCAAGTTTTTTTTCTGGATCTATAATTTCGCACCACGTGACATTTCTAAAAGAATCAAGAAGAGCCAAAACTTCATCCTGTGTCAGCTTATCCGCCGAGAAACTTATTTCTTGGAGTGATGCCGATTTGGCTAGTGCGCTTAACCCCATTTTAGTAATGCCGTCACAGTTCGCCACGTTGATCATAGTAAGAGACATCGGCGATGCCATTTGGATACAAGCAGCGTCCGTGATGGCAGTGCCTTCCAGCGAAAGCTCTTTTAACGACTGAATTTTTGAAAGCGCGGTAATCCCCTTATCCGTGACCAACTGACAATTATTCAGGCCAATGTAGGTCAGATTAGTGAAACCAATATCGGCCAGAGCTTTCAACTTTTCATCAGTCACAAAAGAGTTTCCCCAACTTGTCATGTAAATATTTTTCAAGTTGGTGAATTTCGAAAGAAGCGGATAATCCTCCAAAGGGAGATCTCTAATATCAATGCTGGTGAGCGCTGGCTTTGCCACTCGAATTTCCTTCTTGTTGGAAAGATGCTCAGGATAGGGCCCGGCTGCAATACAGGGAATCACAATGTTTGCGAAAAAGATGCACAAAACGGTTCGAGACACCCATGAGCAGAACCATTTGAGCCACGGGCGCTCGCCTTGTTGCGGGGAAACAATGATCTTCTTCATAGCTATTCCTCAATACGGGTAAATGGTAAAGTTAAGGGTAACAGTCTGGCTTGGATTTAGCTTCAGGTCTTTGACCCGACTCCCAACACATCCCCATCATGTCATCCCAGTGATAGTAGTATTTGCCTGTTGCGTGACAGTAATAGGGCGGATTATCCGGGCCGTTTCCCCCTAGCATACAATTAGCAAAGCAGCCAACCACTTGGCGAGCGCAGTGTCCACATGGCGTCGGACAGAGTATTTGGGCCCAAGATGAAGCGGCCGTGCATTGTTCGCCTAAACACGCGTCGTGTTGTGCGCAGCAACGAAGATAGCAGTCCGCTGCGCCAGGCAAAGTGCAAGGAAGGCTCGTTGCTGGAAAATCGCAGCCAGGGTTGTCGAGTCCAAGGTAGTCCCATTTGGATATTGGAGAGTTATCAACAAATTTATAAAGGTTGTCGCCATCTCCTCTTGTCGGTTTCCCTTTGCGTGTATAATGCGAGCGAAATGCCTCGAAACCGAGTTCGTTCAACGGGTCCCGATTTGGCCAAATAAAGACCCCGCCCATGCAGTCGTAACCGTAAATATGTTGGTGAAATACCCCGCTTGCTTCGCCGGATGTAATCGTGACTGTTATTTGCGGCACCGGTTTAAGCCGCTGATTTACCACGCCAATCACTTTGAAATCGCGGTCTTTAGGCAAACGAAGCAACCGGTCCGGTGCGTAGTGGTGCGCGGGAGGGTCGTAGGTGTAATCCAAGTCGCGTGCCTCGGCATCCAAAACCCTTTGGGCCGCCGGATTCACCAAACCGTCACGGCGGGCTTGGAACATTTGGCAATGTTCAATCACCTCGTTTCGTTTTGGTGCGACGAGTGAGATCATCTTGCGGGTTAAACTTGCAGGAAAGCTGTCAGGTGGCAAGGATTGACATGTCTTGGGGGTGTCGGATTTGAAACCAGCCTGAACCGCTCAGGCGTGACCGGGTCGTTGTCCTTTTGGACTGCGCCGGCAGAGCGCAGCGGCGACGGCGCTTTCGGAAGCGCGTGGCGCGTTTGATTGTCCAACTCTTTCTCCAAAGCGGTGTCGCGCTTCACTTGCCACCGCAGTCCAAAACCTGGCGGCAATTCGGACGGTTCATGGAAAGGGGCGGGCCGAGAGGATTTGAGCAAACACCCCGGCCCTCTCCCCCGTCGGCGACGGCGGAGAGGGAGAAATCCCTCACACCTGAATCGGCAGGATGAGCATCGGCCAGCCGTGTTGATACAGCCGCCGTTGCAGTCCAAACACGGTGTGGTTGTGCAGCCAGCGCGTCAGCAGGTTTTCGTCCTGGAACACCAGTTGCCCGGCGAAAAATTGCGCCTGCGGAAAGCGTTGCGCCACGGTCTCGCACAACTTGGCCGCTTCGTCCACCACGTCCGTGCCCAGCGCGAAATGCGCTTCGGCACAAAAACCCTGCTGGCGCATGTAGGCAACGTAGCGTTCCACTTCGCGCCGCGAGTGTTCGCGAAGGTTTTCCATTTCCGCCGCGCCCTTGAAAGTGCCCGCGTCCACCACGCCGACCTGGATGAAAATGAAATTTTGATAAACTTTCGGAAACATCCGGACCACGGCCAGCAACGTGTGCAGGCCAAGGCCGTTGAACCCATTGACCAAAAACACCGCCGTGCGGGCGTTGGGATTGCAGGGGGCGGCGGGCGCGTCGGTGCTTGTAATTTGGGCCGCGTCAATGCCGGCGGCGGCGACGAGTTCGTTGAGCCGTTGCAATTGATGTTGGGTTTGCTGGTAATGGCGTTTCACCCAAAACGCCGCGGCAACCAAAATCCCCGTAACGAACAGCGTTACCCAGCCACCTTCGGAAAATTTCACAACGCAGAGTGAAATCAGAATGCCGCTGGTCAGCAACAGACCGACGCCGTTCACACAAAGTTTTCTTTTCCAGGTCGGCATGTTCGCGCGTTCCAGCCACCAGTGCCGCACCATGCCGAGTTGCGACAGGGTGAAGGTGATGAAGACGTTGATGCTGTAAAGCACGACCAGCACGCCCACCGTCGCGTGGGTGCAAAGCACCATGGCCAGCGCCGCCGCGCCCATCAGCAGGATGCCATTTTCGGTCACGAGCCGGTCGCTGAGCGCGGCGAAGCGCGTGGGCATCCAGCGGTCCACCGCCATGTTCCCCAGTATCCGCGGCCCGCCAAGAAATCCAGTTTGCGCGGCGATGAACAGCAATGCCGCCGAGGATGCGAGCGCGGCGACCACGAAAATTTTTGCCGCGGTTGCCGGCCAGGTCGCGGTCATTCGCTCAAACAATACCGCGTTCAGCGTTTTGCCGTCCACGTGCTCGACATGATACAGCAGATACACCAGCAGCAACCCGCCGACGACGAACGAGAGCGACGTGCTCATGTAAACCATCGTGCGTTTGCCGGTTTGCACACGCGGTTCGCGCAACGCGCCCAGGCCGTTGCTCACCGCCTCGATGCCGGTGTAAGTGCCCGCGCCGAGACTGTAAGCCCTCAGAATCACCACCAGGATTCCCCACCAACCGATTTGCGACGAGGTCGCCTGCACGTCGGATATGACTCCATTGGCGATGCCCGGCAATTCGCCCGCGTGCGACGCGATGCCATAAACAATCGCGAAGGTGTAAGTCAGGACGAACAAAAAGAACACCGGCACCCACAACAACACCGATTCCTTGACCCCGCGCAGGTTCA
>PMOA01000055.1:270-2747 GCA_003161635.1 Limisphaerales bacterium | reverse complement strand
CGTCGCAGTGTCAAGGTGCGCCGGGTATGATGGCCGCGCAGCCTCTGGCTCGTTGCCTACGGCTCGGCTTCCTGCCCCGGCATACAGCCCGGAGGGGAGAGCAGCGCGGCCCTACCGTCTGGAATAGGTGCCGATTATTATCGGGAAATGGCATGAGCCGGGTCGCAATCACTTTTGTACCTTAAGAATTTCGAGGCACTCCATCATGGCCCGCCCGTTGTGGTAACCGGATTTCCAGATTTGCGCCTTGTCGCCGCTGGGAGTGCCGTCGGGCATGATGGTGTCAAACCACTCGCCGTTTTTCCAATCCACCTGATGTTTCCCGATCCAATCGTACGTTTTTTCAAAGACGCGGAGATACCTGGCATCATGCGTCAGGCGATACATGTAAAGCGCGCTCACACAGGCCTCTGACTGGACCCACCAGCTTTTCTCACGGTTCTGGGCGGGTTGATTGAATGCGCCGTAGTAGAAGAAACCGCCCTGGTCTTCGTCATAGCCATATTTCAGCGCGTAATCGAACAACGCACGATAAAGGTCAAGCAGCGGATAATTTGAAATCCCCGCGGCGTCGCAAGCGTCATTCAGCAGCCAGATGTTTTCCAGGTCGTGTCCATAGGACACCCGTGCGTAGTTGCCGGTGAGCACCGGTTCCCAGTTGCGCTGATACTTGTCCGTGCAGGCGCCGAGGCCTTTACGGACAACGGCGTTGCTTTGGATGGCGATCAATTCCAGCAATCGCTCCCGTGCCAGTGGCAGCTTGCTGGCCCGGTAAAAGGTGGTCATTGCCTCCAGCAAATGCAGGTGCGTGTTCATCAGCTTGAAATCAGGCTCACCCATGTAAGACAACTCTCCGGGCGGGGCCGGGGTCCAATCTTCGTTGAACCACTCGAGGTAGCCGCCATAAATTTTGTCGTGCGCTTTCGCCTCCATCAAATTGAAAAGCCGGGTCGCAAGGTCCAAAGCCTCTTTTTTCCCCGTGGCCAGGTAGTACTCAGAAAGCGCGTAAAGGGCGAAGGATTGGCCGTAAAGATGTTTCTTGAGCCGCAGTTTTTTTTCGCCCGTGACGTCCACTTCCCAGTAGAAACCGCCGTTCTTTTGATCCCACATTTTTCCCTTCAGAAAACGATAGCCGGCGTCCGCCGCGTCCAGGTATTCCTGACCGCCGCCGCCGGTGCGTGCCAGGTGTGAGTAGAACCAGACCATGCGCGCCTGCGTAACGATCATTTTGGTTCCCGGACCTTTCAGCCGTCCCTCGATATCGTGGTTGAGCAGGTAGCCGCCGTTGGTTCGGTCGATCGTTTTCGGATACCAGAACGCGATAATGTTTTCCGTGAGGTTGGTTTCAAGCCTGGGCCGGTAGATTTTTGCAGTGTCAGCCAAATCCTGGCCAGGGAGCCGGGCCATGGACAAGAATAGCAAGGCCGCAAGCAAGCCGGTGGTTTTGTGAAATTGCATGGGTTGTTTGCTACGGCATTGCCGGCGCAAAGGCGAGATTTTTGCTGAGAACGCGACCGGTGTGATTTTTGAATCAAAAGACGGAGTCATACCAATTCCCAGAGACAATCGGTGCACTGGGTAGGGCGGCGCTGCTGCGCCGCCGGGTATGATGGCCGCGCCGCAGCACAGCCCTATCGTCTGGAATAGCTGCCGATTATTATCGGGAAATGGTATCAGTCTGTTTCCTCGGCGAATAATTTTTAAGAATCGTTCCAGGGCGCATCTCACTTTTTGTGCAGGTTTATCTGGCTCTCATTAACACCCTGCTTTAGCGGGGTGTGGAGCGAAGCCAAGGCCCACCAACCGCTTCAGCGGTTTCCCGGCGCGGAAAAAACCGCTGAAGCGGTTACGACGTCAGGTCAGCCACCCACACCCCGCTAAAGCAGGGTGTTAATAAAATGGCCGCAAAGGCTGCGGTTTCCGATGATGGATCCCTGCTCATAAATTGAGATGCGCCCGTCGTTCCCGCCGGTGCTTTTGTATGGTTGCCTTGTTTGGCAGTAATTTCATAACCTTCCATGATTCGGGCTTCAGAAGCATCCGCGCCGTGGTTGTGGTGATGCTTTAAAGCAGGAAGCCAGCGGGGCGCAATAGCGCCGACCATAACATGAAGAATACTATTTGCCTTTTGCTCGCCATGATCCTGGTATCCGGATGCCGCACCCCTCAGGCAGCCGCCAATCCGAAGTCGAATGCCAGGGCAAAAGCCATTTTAAAGTATGTTCAAAGCCTTGAGGGGCGCACCAACAAATGTGTGATGTCCGGCCAATTTTCCAATTTTGGGCAGGGAGCGGACTTGCGTTTGGTGACTGAGATTCACGATCAGACGGGTCACTGGCCGGCGATTCTCGGCGTTGATTATGCCGGCCGGGGTGGCATTACCCACGACGCACCGAACCAAGCCGCCATCGAGTATTGGAAGCAGGGCGGGTTGGTCACCATCAGCGCGCATCTTTACAATCCCGCCCGGACGAATG
>PMOA01000055.1:0-222 GCA_003161635.1 Limisphaerales bacterium | reverse complement strand
CCCGGTCCGAGACGCATGTTCGTTGGATGCACGAACTTGATCAACTGGCCGGGGGCTTGCAGCAACTCAAGGAGGCCGGCGTGGTGGTGCTGTGGCGGCCGTTTCACGAGATGAACGGCGATTGGTTTTGGTGGGATGGCAAAGACCCGGCGACGTTCATCAAATTGTGGCAGCAGATGTTCAACTACTTCACAAAAACGAAAGGCCTGGACAACCTGCTCT
>PMOA01000058.1:3823-37703 GCA_003161635.1 Limisphaerales bacterium | reverse complement strand
AGGTGCCGCAGCCGAGCAGGAGAACCTTTCGGTGTTCTTGGACGATTGCCAGCAGTTCGGGTATGTTTTTTCTTTGTGCGACGATCATAAGCGATTTTCCTGTTTAAAATGTTGGCGTTGGATTTCGGACTTCGGCCTTTGGACTCTGAACTTCAGCCTTCAGCCTTTGGCCTTCGGCCTTTCTTAATGGATTGGGGCCCAGTTTGCGTATCGTTTCCACCATGTCGGTTATCGTGTCCGCCAATGGCCGCGCCATGGCGGCGGAAATGTTGACCATGCGGAGCCGTTCCTTTTCAATGCCGATTTCTTCCAGCATATCGCGGGTGTAATTGACCCGGCGTTTGGCGCAGAGGTTGCCTTCCACGAAATGGCAGCCGCCTTCGAGGCAGCCGGCCACGAGCACGCCGTCCGCCCCGTTTTCAAGGGCCTTCATGAAGTATTCGGTTTCCAGCCGGCCCGTGCAGGGGGTGCGGATGATGCGCACATTGGGCGGATACTGGATGCGCATGACCCCCGCCAAATCCGCCGACGAATAGGCGCAATAGTGGCAGCAAAAGGCCAATATTTTGGGTTCAAATACTTCGGTTTTCATGGGTTATGTCATTTGGGAAGAATCTTTTAACCACGGATCCCGCAATGCGGGACGGATGGACACAGATGGGAAAACCGGACTCGCACTCTGGGAGCAAGGCTACTGACGGGCCACTTTTTTGGAGTGCGCCGGCAGAGCGCAGCGGCGACGGCGCTTTCGAAAGGCGTGGCGCATTCGATTGTCCAACCCGTTTCCCAAAGCGGTGTCGCGCTCCGCTTGCCACCGCAGTCCAAAACCTGGCGGCAGTTCGCACGGTCTCAAAATTTCTTTTGGCAATCATGCTAAACTTTTTCCACTAACGTTTCAGCCTGCCGCGGCGCGGCCACGCCGTTGCCACCGTTTTCACCGGCGAACAGTTGTTTGATCATCACCATGAACTGGTCGGTCTCGAAATGATTTAGTTGGATGGCGCGGGCCGGGCATTCGGCGGCGCAAATGCCGCAGCCCATGCACTTGGCAGCTTCGATCTGCCCCTTGCCGTCCTTGTTGCAGTAGGGCGCGGAATACGGGCAGACGGTGACGCAGGTCATGCAGGAGATGCACTTCTGCTGGTCCACGTACGAAACCTGGGCGCTGACATCGAGCTGCGTCTTGGACAGCACGGTGGCCGCCCGGGCGGCAGCGGCGCGCGCCTGCGAGATGTTTTCATCAATGAACTTCGGCGAATGGGCCAGGCCGCAAAGGAAAATGCCTTCGGTCGCGAAATCCACTGGCCGCAGTTTCATGTGGGCTTCCACGTAGAAACCGTCGGCATTGAGCGGCACTTTGAGCATGTCCGAAATGCGCTTGTTGTTCTTCAAATCCACTTCCACGCCGGTGCTGAGCACGACGTTGTCGGCCTCGATCGCGAGCGGTTCGGGGAGGTCGGGACTTTTGAGCGTGACCACCAGGCCGTTGTTGTCGGTCACCTGCGGCGGCGCTTCCGGCGTGTAACGGATGAAGACCACCCCGGCTTCGCGCGCCTGCTGATAGTATATTTCCCGGAAGCCGTAGGTCCGGACGTCGCGGTAAAGCACATAGACATTGGCGTCGGGGTCCAGTTTTTTGACGGCCAGCGCGTTTTTGACGGCCATCGAGCAGCAGATGCGGCTGCAATACGGATGCTTTTCGTTGCGCGAGCCGACGCACTGGATCATGACGATGTTTTGTCCCTTCGCTTGCCCCGTGGAGTAGTTTGCTACACCTGGCTTGGCGGGTTTGTTGTCCTCATTACTCCACGGGGCGAGCCAGGTTTTGTCATGCAACCGTTTTTCCAGTTCGACCTGGGTCAGGACGCGGTCGGAGCGGCCGTACAAATATTCCGTGGTTTTGGCCGCTTGCGCGCCGGTGGCCACGATGATGGCGCCGCCGGAAACTTCAAAGTTCGCGCCGCCTTTGGCTCGCCCCGTGGAATACGCTGGATCGTCCGCCCCGGCATGTTCGCTGGCTGGGTTATTCCGCGGGGCAAGCGTCACGGCAAACTTGCCGATGTGACCTTTGATGCCGGTGATTTCGGCTTCCAGGTAAGTCTTGATGTGCGGATGTTTTTGAACCTGCTGGATGAGGTTGTGGGTGAACCGGGCGATATCATCGTGTTCAAAAGTCCGGTGAATATCGTGCAGGGTTCCGCCCAGACGGCCGGCCTGCTCCACCAGATGCACATTGAATCCCTGGTCGGCCAGCGCCAATGCGGCGGTCATGCCGCTCAGTCCGCCGCCAATGACAATGCCGGTCTGGTCCACTGTCAGCGTGCCGCCTTCAAGGGGCCAAAGCGTGCGCGCCCGGGCGATGGACATTTTGACGAGTTCAACCGCTTTTTCGGTGGCGGATTGCGGCACCGCGGAATGCACCCAGGAGCACTGGTCCCGGATGTTGGCCATTTCGAACAGATAAGGGTTCAGCCCCGCTTCGCGCAGGGTTTCGCGGAACAGCGGCTCGTGCGTGCGCGGGGTGCAGGAGGCGACCACGATGCGATTGAGCCGGTGTTGATGGATCATGTCCTTGATGTTGGACAGGCTGGTGTCGGCACAGGTGAACATCGTATGAGTCGCCAAAACCACGTTCGGCTCATGCTCGATGAGTTTGACCACCGCCTCGACATCCACGACCGAGCCGATGTTCATGCCGCAGTGACAGACAAAGACGCCGAGGCGCGGTTCTTCATCGGCAACATCATGCTCCACGGGATAACTCTTTTTGGTGATGAGCGTGTTGCGCGCCGACGCGAGCAGTTCCATGGCCATGGACGCCGCGGCGCTGGCCTGGGTGACCGTCTCGGGAATGTCCTTGGGTTCCGCCGCCGCGCCGCCGACGAACACGCCGGGCCGGGAGGTGGACAGCGGCAGGAGCCGGTCGGTGTCGCAGAAGCCGAACTCGTTGAGTTTGATGTCCAGACGGGAGGCCAGTTCCGCTAGGCCGTGCGGCGGTTCCATGCCCACGGACAGGACGATGAGGTCGAAATCTTGTTGCTGCAGCCGGCTGTTTTCATCGAGGAACGAAACGCGCAGGTCCTTGCTGCCGGGCACCTGGACAATCCGGGACGGAATGCTCTTGAGGTAATGGATGTTCTCCTTGGCCCGGGCGCGCTCGTAATACTGGTCGAAATCCTTGCCGTGGGCGCGGATGTCCATGTAGAAAATCGTCGCGTCCAGCCCTTGGACGTGATCGCCAGCGACCATGGCTTGTTTGGTGGCCATCATGCAGCAAATCGAGGAACAATATTCGTTGCCGCACGACGAATCGCGCGAACCGACGCATTGAATCCAGCCGATGCGTTTGGCCTCGCGGCCGTCGGACAGGCGGACGACGTGACCTTCGAACGGGCCGGCCGCGGAAAGCATCCGTTCAAATTGGACGCTGGTGACAACATTGGCATAGCGGCCATAACCGAATTCACCTTTTCGCCGGGCATCGAACTCCTTGAAACCCGGGGTCAGGATGACCGAACCCACCTCGAGCGTGACCGTCCGTTCGCGCATGGCGTGGTCAATGGCGTGCTGCTTGCAGGTTTCGACGCACCGGTTGCATTCCGAGCACAGGGCGCAATTCAGGCATCGTTCGGCCTCCGCGAGGGCTTGCTCCTCGGTGAGTCCCTTTTCGACCTCGTCGAAATTTCCCAGCCGGCTGGCCGGGGCAAGTTCTTCGGCCTGGGGCCGGGACTTTTTCTCCACCTTGTCGAGCGTGGGCAGGAACGCCGGGGGAATCGGGCGGAGGGAATCCTCGAAACGGCCGCCCAACAAATCCTTGCCTTTCAAATATCGTTCAATGGATTCGGCGACCCGTTTGCCGGCGGCAACGGCATCAATGACGGACGCGGGACCCGAGGCATTATCGCCCCCGGCAAAAATGCCTGCGATTGAAGTTTGCCCGGTCACCGGGTCGGCCTTGAAACAGCCCCGTTCGCTTTTGACATTGATGTGTCCGACCAGTTGTTCGTCCACCATCTGTCCGATGGCCACGATGACCTGGTCGGCCTCAACCGTGGCTAGGTCGTTTTCGTCAAAGACAGGATTGAAACGTTTCTGGTCGTCAAAAACCCGGGTGCAACGTTTAAGCTCGATGCCGGTGACGGAGCCGTTGCCGAGGATGCGTTTGGGGCCCCAACCATTTCGAATCTTGATGTTTTCCGCCAGCGTGGCTTCGATTTCTTCCGGGTAAGCGGGCATCTCTTTCCGCTGTTCGAGGCAGATCAGTTCGACATTTTTGGCGCCCAGGCGCAGGGCGGTCCGGGCCACGTCCACCGCCACATTCCCACCGCCGATGACCAGGACCCGGTCTTTCACCACGGGTTTATGGGGCGAGCCTGCGTCCCTGAGAAATTCAATACCGTGAAGAACGCCCGTGATGTCCTCGCCTTCAATCCGGAGTTTGCGGCTCTTCTGTGCTCCAGCCGAGATGAAGACGGCGTCATTGGCCTTTTGGAGCGATTGGATGGTGACATTCTGGCCGATGCGGCAGTTATAGACGAACGTGACGCCCTTGCGGCGGATGATTTCGATTTCGTGGTCGAGCACCTTCTTGGGCAGCCGATACCCGGGAATACCCCAGCGCAGCATGCCTCCGGCGGCGCCCATCGCTTCGTAAACGATGACGGCAAAACCGGCATCGGCAAGGTCGTTGGCCGCGGTAAGTCCCGCCGGGCCGCCGCCGATCACGGCCACCTTTTTGGCATCCGGCGCGGGAATTTTTTCCTCCGGCAAAGTGAGTTTGCCCGCCGCCAGCATTTCCATTTCCTTGTCCGAGGCGAACCGTTTCAGCAGCCGGATGGCGATGGGATCGTCGGCCTTGCCCCGCGTGCATTCGGATTCGCAGGGGTGCGTGCAGACGCGGCCGCAGATGGCCGAAAGCGGATTTCTCTGGCGGATGAGTTCGACCGCCTTGAGATATTCCTTTTGTTTGATGAGCTGGACGTAGCCCTGGACGTTTACCCGGGCCGGGCACGTCATTTTGCAGGGCGAGTGGCCGTTCTTGAGAATGCCAAATATATTTGGGGTGGCCTGGGCGTAAAGTTTGGCAATGCCCTTGCGGGTGCCCAGGCAGCGGTTGAATTCGTCCGGAATGTCCACGGGACAGACCTGCGTGCATTCGCTGCAACCGTTGCACTTGTCCTCGATGACATAGCGCGGATGCCGTTTGACCGTCGCTTTGAAATGACCCGGTTGACCCTGCAGACTTATCAATTCCGAAAGGGTCATTATTTCAATATTCAGATTCCGCGCGCATTCAACGAGTTTGGGCGAGACGATGCAGGTGGCGCAATCGCCGGTCGGGAACGTCTTGTCCAGATGCGCCATCATGCCGCCGATGGCGGCATCGCGCTCGACGAGATAGACCTTGAAGCCGCTGTTGGCCAGGTCGAGGGAGGCCTGGACGCCGGCAATGCCGCCGCCCTGCACCAGCACCGCGCCAATTTTTTTGCCGTCGGATTTACTCATGGTTGTTTGCTGAAATGGTAGGGCCGACCTGCTGGTCGGCCAGGACGCGCCCTCGCATGCGGGCGCAACTTGAGGGCGTGTTGCCCAAATTGTAGGGCGGCCTTTCCAGCCTGCCGGTTGCGAAGTTTTCCAACTTCGCGGACCGAAGCTGATAGTTTGACGCGGAATCCGGGGACTGGAAAGTCCCCGGAACCGGCAGACAGGAATGTCTGCCCCACATCCGAAGCGGAAAATAATTCCACGGGTTTTGGGGTTGTCGAACGCGCTGCGGCGCATTCACGCACTGCCCCCGGAGCGCGGCTGTGTCCCGCTGGAGCGGGACCAGCCGCAGCAGCTTCGCAAAACCAGCCTGCTGGAATACGCCTGATGCCGCAGATCTTTTCAACGTGCTGCGGCTGAGACAGCCGCGCTCCGGGAGCACAGCATTTATGCCGCTTCACCACCCTATCGGAGATGACGGATGTTTTATGCGCGTTCATGTATCTTTTCCAGAACACTTGAGGCGGGGACCATCAGCTGGTTGAACCCGAGTTCACCGGAGCTGATGCCAAGACTCAGTCCCAAAAGCTGGGTGATATAAACAATCGGAATTTGATAATTCTTTCCGGTCTGCTTGTTGATGTCCTGCTGCCGCAAATCGAGATTGACCTGGCACATGGGGCAACTGACGGCGATGCAATCGGCGCCCACGCTGGCCGCCATGTCAATGATTGACCCCGTAAGCTCGACCACCACATCCGTCCGCGACAGCGACAAGCCGCCGCCGCAACATTCGACCTTGCACGGCCATTCCAGGCTCGTGCCGCCCATCGCGGTGACCAGCCGGTCAAGCGACGTCGGATTTTCCGGGTCATCAAATTTTAAAATCTTGGGCGGACGAACCAGCAGGCACCCGTAATAACAGGCCACCTTGAGGCCATTCAGCGAACGTTTGACGGCTTTGGTGATGGCCGGCAGGCCGACATCTTCCAAAAGCACTTCGAGCAGGTGCCGGACCTTGACCGAACCATCATAATCCCGGTCGAGCGCTTCGCGGACGCCCTGGCGAATACTTGAATGAGACGTGATTTCGTGGTTGGCCACCTTCATCCGGCTGTAGCAGGCGGCGCAATTGACGAGCATGTCCAGCTTCATGTCCTGGACCTTGGTCAGGTTGGCGGCGGGCAGGGACACGGCCAGCAGGCGGTCGGTCTGGTGCCCAGCGGTGGCGCCGCAGCACGTCCAGCCTTTGGGTTCAACCAAATCAATTCCCAGCGCCCGGGCAACCGCCAAAGTGGACTGGTGCATGTCGCGGGCCGTGGATTCAGCCGAGCATCCGGGATAATAGGCGTATCTCATGCTTTGGCCTCTTTGTTTTGTTTGACGGTCTTGAAAATGCGCCGGACGGTTTTCCGGTCGCCGCCCCGGGGAGGCAGCAAGGCAATTTTCCCCTTCTTCAGCATGGCCGGGAATTTTTCCGTGTCATTCATCAATTTCCCCGTGCCGAGTTTGTAGGCGGCGATCATGCCGATTTCGTAAGAGCGGCCGAAGGTTTCGACCGTTTTCAAAAAGGCGCGGTTGAACAGCGGCACATTGCCTTTCTGCTTCGAGGCCCCTCTGGCCAGGGCCAGCTTGCGCAACGCGTCAATGACCGCCGCCACATCAATACCCATCGGGCAGCGGGCGGAACAGGTCTCACACGAGGCGCACATCCAGACGAGATCGCTTTCCAGCAGTTCATTACCGGCGCCCAGATGCAGTTGCCGCATGATCTCTGAAGGCCGGGACCGGGTGAGTCTGGCCACCGGACAACCGCTGGAGCATTTCTTGCATTGGAAGCAGACGCTGATATCCACGCCGGACAACTCTTCGACGGCCCGCTTCAGGCCCTGTCCGTTCTTTTTATTTTTGATGGTTATCACCGTGGTTACCTTTCGTGACGCCGGTAAATCTGTGCGGATGTGGGCGACTGATCTTCGCGCGCTGCGAAGATTTTGGACTGCGGTGGCAGAGCGAAGCGACGACACCGCTTTTCGACCGTAAACAGTGCTTCCATAGCGGCGTGGCGCTCCGCTTCCCGCCGCAGTCCAAAAAGTTGGTTGCGGTTTCGCTGTGTTGTGATCTCTGCGTTAAAGCTCATTTGCATTTGGCGTTCGTTATTTCACGGCCAGCTCGGCCTCGGGTTCCCCGGCCATGACATCGTCGGTGTCCTCCGAGGCAATGGCCTTGATATTGCCGGGAACAACCTTGCGATAGACTTGCGCGGGTTTGTGCTGCTGACCGTTCACCGTCAAAAGCTGCTCGATGGTTATTCCGAAAAGCCGCTGATTCTCCTCGAGGTACGGCAGGATCAATTCCCAGTCCGCGGCGGTCACCCGGGCGAACTTGCCGCCGTTCAACTGCTGATCGACCATTGTCTTTTGCGGGTCGCGGACAAAAATTGCCCCGCCCGAGGCCAGTGAGAAAATATTGCTGCCCGGATAAGGCTCGGGCAGCGGAACCAGGTGTCCGTCATCATCGAATTTGACCCCGTTCAAGATGACGAAGCCGCCTCCGTGATTGGGGTCGCCGGCCATGAAGGACTCGGCCAGAAAGTCAAGGCAGGTGCCATTAATGACCACGCGGGGTTTGCCCACGGAATTGATGAGCGGTCTGCCGGCCGCGTTGCCCAGCACAAAGACAGCGCCGCCTTTGGCGCCGTACATGAACGTCTGGCCCACATCGCCATGGACGACCATTTTTCCCTCTTTGATGATCTGGCCCAACTGGTCCTGGGCGTTGCCATGCACCGTGATGGTCAGCCCGTCAATACCGGAACCCAGATAATCACCGCTGCTGTCATAAACCTCGATGGTCACATCGGCGGTTTCCGGCCCGAGACCGCAGCCGATATATCGCTGGCCGATGCAATTGAAGCTGATGAAATGCCGCCAGCCTTTCATGAACGCATCCACCAGCAGCTCCGCGTCGCAGTTGCTGCCTTCCGGCGCAAAATTCGCGGCGTCAATGACCAGTGTGGTTTCGTTCTCCTGCGGCTGCCGCAGGTTTCCGCGCGTCGCGAAATCAATGAGCCGATATGCGCCCTTGTAGGAATCTTTTGAACCGAGGTTGGGGAGGTTGCCGAGCAGCCGGCTCAACTCGCTGTGGATGACATGAAGAACATGGCTGCGTTTCTTTGAACCGGTTGAGTAGCGCCGGTCGTTAAGCAGCGTAAAGATCTCGATGGCCGTCGCCGTCCGGGAAGGATCTTTTGCCTGATTGGTGATTTGCCGGCACGCTCCGCGGAATTCATCGAATGTCCATTTCGGAAGCTGGTCGCGCATCCATTCGAAAGTAGCCGCCGACGTCAGTCGGCGCTGATCTGTATTTTCGTTTAGAGTGCGCGGACTGACGTTCGCGGCTACATCTTTTGAAAAATCGCACGGCTCGGTTCCTCCCGGTATGGGAACCGGTTTGCCGAATTTGTCCGTGCACGTAATCCGTATTTTGCCGGCCGGATTTTTTTGAAGATTGAAAATGAACGCTCCGCCATCATCATGGCTGCCGCCGCGCGCGTTCCAGTAGCGGTCCGCCACGGGGCAGATGCGTTTGTCATCCTTCGACAGACTCAACAGCGTGGCGTCGATGGCCTGTTTTTCCGAACCAATCAGCCCCACCTGGACTTCGCCATCGCAGAAAGCAAACACCTGGGGCCGGAGCATCGCGGTGTCGGTTATGCCCATCAACTGGAATTGCTTCTGGCGGGCAAGATTGCGGGCGATGATGAAAAACCACGGGCCATCGGGCGAACCGTGCATATGGGTGGCTTGAATGGCCCGGTAAATCTTCTGTTTCTCCGGATCGAGACGGTCAAAGTCCAGTTCCGTGGTGGGTGCCAGCGCCTCGATGATATACTCCAGCGGATAATGGTAGGTGCGGGTGAGCAGGTCGAATAACAGGGCGGACACTTCCGTGTCGGTGAGGAACTGGGGATAGATATGGCGCTGTTTGAGATATTCGGTCACGGAATGGTAATTGGCGAAGTCGCCGTTATGCACCAGCGCCATGTCAATGGCCGCAAACGGATGGGCGCCGCCGGGATGCCAGACGCGGCCCTTGGTGGGGAAACGCTGATGGGCAATCCATTCGTGGGCGCACAGCTCTTCAATTTTGTAATACTTTACAATGGCTTCGGCATAACCGACCACCTTGAGGATCATGATGTCCCGGCCATGCGAGAGCACGAAGGCCCGTTTTTCACCCAGCGACGCGTAATATTTTTGATTGAGGTTGAAGCTGTTCTGGTTGACGAATTCATCCTCCACCTCGTCGCGGTCGAGTTGTTGCAGATGGTTCTTCGCAATGAACACATCGAGCACCAGCGGTTTCACGCGGACGAAGTAACGGCAGACATCCGGCGGCAGCACCTCCAAACCCGGCACGGATTTCCAGTCGGCGACCTTGTCGAACTGCGCGGAGGCCGCGACATCAAAGAACGGCTTGATGAATTGCGCCTCGATTTCCGGCTGCAGCTTTGTGTCGATAAACGCCACGTGCAGCAGGTAATGGCTGTCGAGCACCTCCCGGCTGACGCCGAGCTGTTCCGGGACGAGCCCCACCGCGGCGATGCCGCCGCCCTTGCCGTTGCCGCGGTTGTGCATCTGGCGCGACGGTTCGTAAATGTGCCTGCCCGGCACCGGCTCGCTGCAGCAGAAACCGACCACGCCGCAGCCGCCTTCCTCCGCCTCCTTCCGAATGGACGGGGAACAGCCGGGGTTTTCAGCCAGCCGTTTTCTTGAATATCCAAGCCGTTTTATTAATTCACTGTTCATGGTTTTGCCGGCACGTCGTTGGTGGGCGCATCTTGACACTGCCACCGGAGCGCCGGGCTCCGACCCGGCATCACCTGCGCGTTCATGACCACAGCACCTGCCGATTTGGAAATCGGCGTTCCCATTCGCACGGAGTTGTTTGGCAGCGGTGTCAAGATGCGCCCTCGTTGGTGTAATCAAGATGCATCAGGAGGTCGGTGCGTCCGCGCAGTTCGCTGACGCTGCGCAGGCCGAGGCGCTGCAAAATTCCGACGAGCACCTTTCGCCAGGCGCTGTAGAGGTTGATCAGCCGCTGGGTGCCCCAGTCCAAATCCATTTTCCCGCAAAGCTCAGGATCGGTGGTGGCGATGCCGCGCGGACAACCCCGTCCGCTCGCGCAAAGGCTGCACCGCACACATCCCAGCGCAACCAGTTCCGCCGTTCCGATGACCACGCCGTCGGCGCCCAGGGCAATGGCCTTGGCGATGTCGTGGGCCGAGCGGATTCCCCCGCTGGCGATAAGCGTCACCTTGTCACGGACGCCTTCATCCGTGAGAAAATTGTGCACCTTGCCAATGGCGTATTCGATGGGCATGGCAATGTTCTTTTTGGCAATGTCCGGCGCCGCGCCGGTTCCGCCATAGCCTCCGTCAATGTGGACAATATGCGTGCCGGCGGAATAGCTGCCCACGGCAACCATGTCCACATCCGTCGGGGTTGAAACTTTCGTTGAAATCAAGGCGCGCCGGTTCACATGCTTGACCCAGTCAATGTGCTTCATGTGGTCTTCGATGGAATAGACGCTATGGAACGGGAACGGTGAAAACAGCGAAATGCCCAGCACGGTCTCGCGCATTTTTGCCACGGCCGGGGTGTTTTTGTCGCCCAGCAGGTGGCCGCCCAGACCGGGCTTGGCGCCCTGGGCATACTTGAATTCCACAATCGGCACCCGCTGAATCGTTTCCTCGCGCACACCGAAAAGGCCTGTGGCAACCTGCGTAATCATATGGTCGTCATACGGCCGCATGCGTTCCATGTATCCGCCCTCGCCGGTGCAGGTAAACGTATTCCACGCCACGGCCGCCCGGGCCTTTGACAATTGGGTTACATTGCTGACCGACCCGAACGACATGCCGCCCCCATACCAGGGGACATCAATTTTGATCTTGGGCCGGCCGTCAGCCCGCTTGTTCAGCGAGATGCTGGTGTCAATCTGGTCTTCGGTGAGTTTGACGGGAGGCCGGTCGGGAAATTTGAATCTGAGCCGGTCGAAGCCGCCGCCGGAATTGCCGCACTCATAATTGTAGTCGTATGCTTCAGAGGGCAGATCACCGGTCTCAGCCATTTTCCACGTCGCCAAAATCAAATCCGCCGGCCAGCGAAAATCACCGAGCGCCTTGAACATGGGATTCTCCCGGATTTGCAGCGCCCCTTGCGGGCAATGGGTCACGCAATAATGCCCGTTTTTTGCGCAGGCCGGTCCGATGCACAGGTGATGGTTTGGCTCGCCGAAATATTCAAAGCCGGGTTTTCGCACATGGACTTCATGGGAACAAACCTCCACGCACTTGCCGCATCGTTGACAGTCCAGGCTGCGATGGACGATATATTTGGCAATTTCATTGCGATAGCGGGACGGTGCGGGTTTGACCACCCGTTCCACTTCTTCCTGCGGCACGCGCGTCTTCAGCGTATTCTCAGGCAAAGTGTTCATAACCCTTCCTTTCTGAAGCCGAAAAGTTTGCCGAAGGTTTCCTCCTCAAGATTTTCAAAAAACATGGCGCGGCCGACATCGCCCCGAAGCCGGCGAACCTCGCGCATGCCCATGGCACCCATCACTTCGATCAACTGGTCGTGCCACGCCGCGATCAGATTGGTCATCCGGCCCACGCCGTATTTGAAATCAATTTTCTCGAGCCGGGCGGGGCACGGCATGCCCGGCTGGCAATTGTCACACAGATGACATTCCAGCGCGATCAGCAGCGGAAGGTTGATGGTGACCAGGTCGGCGCCGCAGATGATGGCCTTGGCCACGTGCTCCGGCAGGGCGATGCCGCCGCCGGCCATGAGCGTAATTTCATCCCGGATTCCTTTTTCTATGAGCGCGGTATGAATCTGACGGATCATGTCCTTCACAAATCGCGGCTTTTGCGCCGTCAGTTCATTGCCCTTGGAATCGGCCACGACATGCACCACCTCGACTGCTTCAAGCCCAGCCAGCTCAATGGCGCGCCCGATGCCCGCCGCCGTCAATTCAACCCGGATGGAGACAACTATTTCCGGATGGATGCTTTTGATTTCCTTGATGCGTTCCATCACCGCGGGGCTGTCGGCCACTTCCACCAGCCGGGTTTTTCGCAAGGCCGCTTTCGGCACCGGCGGGCTGTCCGAACCCAGATAAAACGCGATATGCTCCAGATTGGCATCATCAACCGGCCGGTAACGCGAATCCATTATTGCGATCAAGCCGGTATCTGCGGCGGTCTGTTCGATGATGGCGTCAAGCTGCGGCAGCGTATGCGTCGGCGAACTCAAATCAATGATCAGCGGCATGGGAATCGAGACCAGCGGCGGCAGCTTGGCCACCGCCTGGTCTCCATTCAGGGCCAAAAACGGAGGCTTTCTGCCGATGTCAACCGAAGTGCTGATATACTCCCGCCCATGAATGCCGTCGCGGGTGGGGCGGACAATCTCCGACATGTCCGTCCACATGGAATCAAAACCAAGACCGGAAAACGGCCCGCGATAGCCCGCGCCGGAAACCGGGATTTTCGCGGTCTCAGCCTGAAGCCACGTCGTTTTGATGATGTCGGGTTTCCAATAATGGTTCCCGAGTTTTTCGTAGGCAGGATTTATTGACAGGCACAAGATGCCCTTCGTGCAATCCTGCACGCAGGAAAAACACCCCATGCACTCAAAAAACAGCGCATCCACGTCGCTGAGATTGCGAATGTAATCCGCCTCCTGTTTGTAGCGGTCATAGACACAGGCTTTTTTGACGCAGTTATGGCACCGGGCGCAGTCTTCCCGCCACTCCACCACGCCATGTTTGCCGATGCGCGGCCGCCGCGGCGGAACCGGCTGGGTCTTGATGTGATATTTTTCCGGCATGATCTCTCCCGGTAACTACAGTCCGGATGCGGCAAGAATCTCCGGCACCAATGCTTCTTTGCCGCCCGAAAGAATATGTATCCCGCGCAAACCATCCAACCCCTTGAGCTGCTTGATGGTTTCAACGCAGATGGCCAATCCCTGCTTTTTCTGCGCGCCGTTATCGCCCGCTTTTTTCAGCCGTTCAATGACTTTATCCGGAATGCAAAATTCGGCGTAAGTGTCACGGAGCTTTTGGGCTTCCGCCGCGCTGTCCAGGGGAAAAACACCGGCCAAAATTGCCGCCTTTTTGGTGAGCCCCTCCTTGCGGGCGGCATTGAGCCATTGGCTGAAGGCCTCCATGTCAAACACCGCGTGGGTTTGAATAAACCTTGCGCCGGCTTCTATTTTTTTGCCGAGCCGGAACAAGTTGAGTTCCAGCGGTTTCAGAAACGGATTCGCCACCGCCCCGACCAGCATCGAAAATTGCCCGTCAATTTTTGTCCCGTCGGCTAGGACGCCGTTTTCGGACATTCCGGTGGTCAGCTCGATAAATTGGGTGGAATCGACATCGAAAACGTTGGCTGATTCCGGACAGCCGATCAGCGTCTGATGATAGCCGGACAGACAAAGCACATTCTTGATTCCCAGGCTGGCGGCTCCCAGCAAATCGGACTGAAGGGCGATGCGGTTCCGGTCGCGGGTGACCATTTGGAGGACCGGTTCGGCGCCCAGTTTCATGGCCGCCACAGCCGCGGCCACCGATGAGATCGCCACGCCATGTGAGTTATCAGCCAGGTTGACGGCCACCAGTTTGCCGTCGAGGAATTTCAAGGCTGCTTCGGCGGTGGCGCCGGCCGCGGTGGCGCCCGGCGCACACTCGGCGGTGACGATAAAATCTCCCGTCTCAATTTTTTTTGCGAGCTTGCTGTCTGCTTTCATGCAACCGTGCTCTCCTGTTTGTTTACGGTGCCGCTGCGGGCGCGTGATGGGGGCAGATTTCTTACCCGATCAATGAACTGCTTGATTTCGCCAATGACCTGTCCGGCACCCTGTTCCCCGCACTCAAACACGGCCATTCGTCCCGCGCCCATGCCAATTTCTTCAAGCAGCGATTCGACGGCCTCGGCGCGTTTGTGTGCCCGCAGGTTGCCCTCGAAGTGGCGGCACTCGTTCTTTGGGCAGGTCACAATCGCCACGCCGTCCGCGCCGGTTTCAAACGCCTTGATCAAATAAGGAACATCCACCTTTCCGGAACAGGGCAAACTGATGGTCTTGATGGTGTCGCCCTCCAAGCCGTGGCAAAGGCTGGCAAACTGGTCGGCCGCCAGATTGTTTGAGCAATAAAAAACGTACGTTTTCAAAGCTCGATTGTTCATAAAACGTATTTCTATTGTTGGCTAAAAATCAATTGAGCAGGCCGACCCAGCCGGGGTCACGGCTGGCCCGCGCTGCCGGCACCATTAGCAACTGGCACATGCCGCACATCTTCATGACTAAAGGTTAATGGGGAACTCAGGCGCGGGCTTGACTATTATTGCCATTTGTTTGCCATTTTTGGGGAAAACGGTCTGGGTTGGCAAGGAGCAGGCCGGATGACTTTACGCAGATTCCGGTATCGCGACGAAGCCGTGAAGGAGCACATCATCGCCTGGGCTGAGGCCAACCAGGTGACGGTCGAGGATGACACCCCGACGCGATCGCGCAATGGCTCATGAGCGATAACCAATGGCCAATCCGTGTCCATCCGTGTGTTTTGTGGTTAAGGAAACACCGAACACCGAACACTGAACATCGAACATCCAACATCGAACATCGAATGGGTGCGGGCAGTCAGAACGGGTTTAAATCACCAGCTTGTACCCGACGCCGTGGATGGTCAGGAGATGTCTGGGTTCGCTGCCGTTGTCACCGAGCTTTTTTCGGAGCTGCACGATCACCTGGTCCAGCGTGCGTGTCGTCCCGTAATAATTGTAACCCCAGACCTCATTCAACAGTTTGTCCCGCGACAACACTTCGCCCGCGTGGGCGTGAAAAAACTGGAGCAACTTTAATTCCTTGGCCGTGAGTTCCCCGGTGGTTTTGGCGCGTTTGACCTGAAAAGTCTTCGGATCAATCGTTGCTGAACCTATCTGGAAAACGTGGTCGGAATCAACCTTGCCGCTGGCCGTTCCGACCCGGCGTAACAACGCCTGAATGCGCGCCAGCAGTTCGCGCACACCGAAGGGTTTGGTCACGTAATCATCCGCACCGAGGTCGAGGCCGACGACCTTGTCAATTTCCTGTCCCTTGGCCGTGAGCATGAGTATGGGCGCGGCAAATTTTTTGGCGCGGAGCTGTTTGCAGATGTCGTAACCGCTCAAGCCCGGCAGCATCACGTCCAGCACAATGAGCGCCGGCCGGTGTTTGGCCACAGCGTCGAGCGCCTGGTCGCCGCGATTGCACGACGCCACGTCGTAGCCCTCGCTTTTCAGCACCTCCTCCAGACCCAGCAGGATGTGCGGGTCGTCTTCAACAATTAAAATTTTAGTTTTCATAGGCCGTAGCCGCCGACGTGAGTCGGCGCTGATTAGACAGGAAAGAAGAAGGCGCGGACTCATCCCGCAAAGCGGGACGGCTACAAGTCAGCCGGCGAGGGGTGCATTCGATGCGAATAAATCCGTGTTTATTGGTGTTCATTGGTGGTTTCAATCGGTTTCAGCGGCAGACGCAAAATGAAACAGCTTCCGCCGCCTTCGCGCGGCTCGTACACCACGTCGCCGCCGTGGGCGCGCGCAATCTGCCGGGCAATGGTCAGTCCCAGACCCGAGCCTTGCACGCCGCTGCTCAATGAATCGTGCGCCCGGTAGAATTTTTCGAAGATTTTCTCCCCGCTGCCGCGCGGCACGCCCGACCCGCGGTCGAGCACCCGGATTTCCGCGTGGGGCAGGGGAGCTTCCCGGCGGGTCAACTGCAGGGCGATTTCCTTTCCGCCATTGGAATATTTTTCGGCATTGGACAACAGGTTGACGATGATTTGCGACAGCGCATCGGCGTCGCTGCGCACGGGAACAGCCGCGTCCGGCAGCACACAATCGAACTTGAAACCGCCGGCCTCCAGATGCGGGCGGAACGTTTGCGCGGCGGCGCGGACGACCTCGACCAGGTCGCATGGCTGGAAGTTGTATTTCTTTTCACCGCGTTCCATGCGCGAGAAATCCAGCACGTTGTTGATGAGCCGGGTGAGCCGCGCGGCTTCGGCGGTGATGATGTTCAAATAGGAACGTTGTTTGGTCGGGTCGGCAACCCGCCCCTCGGCGAGCAATTCGGAAAACATGCGGATGGACGTCAGCGGCGTTTTCAATTCGTGTGAAACGTTGCCGACGAAATCGGTTTTCTGCCGCGCCAGTTTGAGTTCGGAATTCAGGCTGCTGACGATGAGCCAGCTTCCCACCCCGATGGCGAGCACCAGCACCGCCACGAGCAATCCGAGCGTGAGTTTGGCGGTGTGCGCCGCCTGCGTCAGTTGCGCGGGATTGAGGAGATAAGCGGCCACCTCCCAATGCGGCAGCGCCTCGCCGATTTCGGTGGCCACGAACGGACGTTTCCAGGTTGCCTGAAAACCGGCGCGCGAAAGCACCACCGGTTTGGCGTTGTCGTCGAGGATCGCAAGGCAGATTTCATCGCGCATTTCCGGGCCGGCGGACACGAGACCGCGCAAGCCGTCCACGACGCGGTCCAGGTTCAGTTGCGCGCCGAAGATCAGATCGGGTTCGGAGCCGAGCCGGTGCCAGAACATGAGCCGGAGTTTGTTCTGGAGGAACCGCGCGAGCATCCCGTCCGTGCTGCTGCCGATGAGCTGGCCAAATTCCGCCTCGGCGGGAATCGCTTTGGACAAATTACTCTGCAACTCTTTGGCAGCGACGGTGTCGGTCTTGTCCCGGTCGGCAAGCTGGTAATAGCTGCTTTGCGGGCTGACTTTGCGGGTTTGCGCCTCCTTGTAATTAAGGGATTGAGCCGGCGATTGGCGGGCGGCGCCCAGTTGGCTGGAAGAGCTGCCAGCCTCGTCTTTCTGCTTTTCTAACGATTGGGCGGCGGGACTGGGCGCAACTGACGGGCTGGCATACGCAACCTGCTCCTGCGGCGTCCGGGCGGCAGAACCGGCTGTCGCCAGCGTTGGTTGCGCCGCTTTTTGACTGGCACCGCCTCCGAATGAACCGTTGACCGAACCCGGCCGGCTGGCCGCATTTCGGTCGAAGTTCAAAGCACCGTTGTTGTCCAGATTGTTAAACCCGGCATTGGCGCTTTGATAAACCTCGACCGCCTCGCGATTGCCGAGGAAGCCGCCGTTGTCCGAGTAGAACGTCCGCGCCTCGCCGTGCGCGTTCGGGGCGGGCGACAGGATCTGGCCTGACACCGTGACGCAAAACCCGACGTCAGCCAGCGGCCAGCGTTGGCGAAGTTCGCTGTCGAACCGAACGGCCGCCGTGCGCGCGTCCCGGCCGGCCAGAAGGCTTTCGACCTGGGCGCCGAATTCCTGCTGCCGTTGAGCGAGATAATCGGAAATGTTCTGCGCGAGCGTGTCGGTCACGTGCTGGCAGAGCAGCGACTGCTGGCGTTCGAGGAGGAATTGCTGGTCGCGCAGCGAACGCACCGCCAGCCACGCGAGCACCAGGCTCGGCAGCAGGACCGCCAGCACAAAAACCAGCGCGACTTTTTTCATGGGTTTGCTTCGGGAAATATCCCAAGTCCGCGTTCATAACCAAGCTCATTCTGGCCTAGTGGGGCGATCCGCACGCAACTTGACACTGTTCTTAACTGGGGACTCGAAAGTCCCCAGAACCCGCAGGNNGACATTCCTGTCCGCGGGTTCAGGCGACTTTCCAGTCGCCCGGCACTCCCAGAGCCAGCCACCCTTGACTGTTTCACTCGATCAAAAACGACACGTTGACGGTGGCGGACACGCTGATCTCGCCGGCGGAGAACGTTTCCGCGGCGGTGTCCGCGCCGGCCACGTCCGACAAGGTGCCGAGATTTTGGACGTTATTAACCTGGCCATTGAACCCCCATTGCGCCCCCCAACGTCCGCCATAACCGCCCCATCCGCCGCTCCAGTCGTTCACGCTGATGTTAGAGACCTTCCCGCGTTTGACGCCTAGGGCCGAGGCCATGGCGTCGGCTTTTTCCCTCGCGGCCTTGATCGCCAGTTCGCGGGCCTGATCGCGATACTTCCGCAACTGCGAGGTCCGGAAATCAATGCCATGAACGTAGTTCACGCCATTGGTCAGGAGGCCCGTCACGATGCCTTCAAAGTTGGTGATGGCGGTCACCCGGATTTCGATGTATTTCCTGACAATATAGGCCACCGGTTTGACGTGGGAACTGTTGTAATTGTAATCCGGCTCAACGCTGATGAAATCCGTTTGCACGTCCTTGTCCTTCACGCCGCTGCCTTTGAGAAAGGCGAGCGCGCTGGAAACCCGTTCGTCATTCTGCCGCCGGGCGACGTCGAGATTTTCATCCCGCGTCTCCACCCCGACGCTGAGACGGATTTCGTCAGGCGCCACCTTGACCTCGGCGGAACCAGACACGTTGATTTGCGGCGGTTGGGTCATTATTTGCGAGAAGGCCGATGTGAACGGCAGCGCAGCCACGGCCAGTGCGAACAGGAATCGAGTTTTCATGGTGTGAATGGGTTGATGGTGGTTGGTGGTTGCGAATTCACTTTGAGTTGCGGGTGTTGTAGGATTGCGACTGCAAAGCTTTACGGGAGCCGGCGCCGTATTGTCCGTTCACGAGCTGTTCGTCAAAGTCGAGCAGGTTGTTCGTTTCCGCCCGGATCTGGCTTTGAACTGCGGCGGGCGCAGCGGCGTAGGCCTCATTGAGCACCCGGTTCTGCGCCGCGAGCGTCGCGGCGGCCTGCTTGTAATTTCCCGCATCCGCCTGGGCAATGGCCTCGTCCTTGGCGACAGCGGTAAGCACCAGCACCTTTTCCGCGTTGACGGCAGTATTGACCGACCGGTCGGCTGCTGTCGGGTCGTCGGTAAAACGGACTTTCACCACGCCGCCGGCGGATTGTTCGCTGCCGTTGTCGAGTTCGTCGGTGTAACGGACCTGGACGCGGGCGACTTCGGGTTCGGGCCGGGTCACAAGACAGCGCAGCAGGAGATAGCGACTCTGTCCGAGGGTGAACTGGCTCAAGTTCACGCTAGCCTTCCGGTTTTCAAATTTCTCGCTGCGCCCGATGAAACCGAGCGGTTGCACACCGTCCGGACAGGTGATTTCAATGCGGATTTCGCGGGCGGCGACGGTGAGCATTTCGCCCAGTTCCTTCGCGAATATTTCCGGCAACCTCTCCGTGTCCTGGACATAATAATAATTTGCATCACTGGCCTCCGCCAGCCCGGCCATCAAATCCTCGTTGTAATCGTCCCCGACGCCGATGGTGGTGACGGAGACGCCCGATTCGGCCAGTTCATGTCCGAGCCGGCGCAGGTCGGAGGTGGAACTGGGGCCGACATTGGCCAGCCCGTCGGAAAGCAGGATGACGCGGTTGATGCGTTTGCTGGAAAAGTATTCCTGGATCTGTCGGGCGCCCGTTTTGACCCCGGCATAAAGGGCGGTGCTGCCGCCGGCCTCGATGCCGGCGATTTTTTCCTTCAGCGCCTCCCGGTCTTCAACTTTTTGCGCCGGCACGAGCACCCGCGCTTCGTCGCTGTAAACGACCAGGGAAAAAACGTCCTTGGATGTCAAACGATCCACCAGTTGCAGGGCGGCCTGTTTGGCCTTCTCCAGCTTGGCGCCGGTCATCGAACCGGACTTGTCCAGGACGACGGCGAGGTTGAGCGGGGTGCGCCGGTGCTTTTGCCGGTCGGCAATCGCGCTGAGGTCAATTTTCACGACCACCTCCTGCGGCCGGCCCTTCAGCAGGACATCGCGGTCCGGAACGAGATTGAGGTGCAGGGTTTCTCCGGCAAACAGACTGACCGCCAGACCGGTTGCCAGACCAAGAGCAAGCAATGTTTTTTCATGCCACCACTGTGCCTGATGGCCGCCGGAAGTTGTCATTGGGGGGTCAAAGGTTTGTAAAAAAGATGTAAGGCCGCACCGGGCAAAAACAGCTTTGCAATTTCTTCGTTTACCCTCCACGTTGTTTGCATGACGCAACCGCTCGCGCTCGTTTTCTACGAAAAATTGCTGCCGGGCAGCCAGTTGGTGAACCGGCTGCAAGACCTGAATTATCGCGTTCAGGCCGTCAACGATCTGCCGGCGCTCCTGCGCGGTGCGCAAAGCGAAGGCCCGATGTTGGCGGTCGTGGACCTGGAATCGAAGCACGATGACGTTTGCCGCGCCATTGCCGCGTTGAAAGCGGATGCCGCCACCCAACACATTCCCATTATTGCGTTTGCCGGCGAACAGGCGGCGGAGTTGCAAGCCGCCGCGCAAAAAGCCGGCGCGACGCTGGTGGTCGGCGAAACCACCATCGCGAATTACCTGCCGCAGCTTTTGAATCAGGCGTTGCAGGTATAGCCAACCGCCGGTTTTGGGGGCTGAAACCGGTGCGAAACTTGCGCTTGACTTTGGCATAACGGGTATTTAGGATGGCCTCCTAATTGAGGCATGAGCGTTTTTGAAGAATAATTTGGCACGACTGAATTCCAGTCGTGTCTTTTTTACTTTTGGGGCGGGCCTCAAAAATTCAGGAGTTAATTATGGCCAGTGGCAAAGTCAAGTGGTTCGACAACAAAAAAGGGTTTGGCTTCATCGCCCAGGATTCCGGTCAGGACGTTTTCGTGCATCACACGTCCATCACGGGTGCAGGATTCAAAACCCTGAATGAAGGAGACGAAGTTTCCTTCGACGTTGTCCCCAGCGACAAAGGGCTTAAAGCCCAAAATGTCCAGCGCGTGAGTCCGGTGTAACGCCGGGTCTCATCCAGGCAAATCCCGCGAAGCGGGAGATTTTCGTTCGCCAGCCATGAACGAAGNNCCGTTCTGCGCGCAGAAATGCGCCTATTGCGCCTTTTATTCCGAGCCATCCAGCGGCAACCTCATCAACCGCTACGTCGCCGCGCTCATCCGCGAGCTGGAACTTGTTGCGCACGATCTTCAGCCCCGCACGATTTTCTTTGGCGGCGGCACGCCATCGCTGCTCAACTTGCGCCAGTGGGAACAAATTCTCCGCGCCCTGGAGCGGTTGAATCTGCTGGGCGCGGAGGAATTCACGGTTGAATGCAATCCCGCCACCGTTTCGCCCGACAAGGCGAAACGGCTCCGCGACTTTGGGGTGAACCGCATCTCCATGGGCGTGCAGTCACTCGACGAACCATTGCTCGAACGTCTCGGCCGCATCCACACCCGCGAAATGGTCTTCCAGTCGTTCGACATCCTGCGCCGGGCCGGTTTTGACAATTTGAATCTCGACCTGATGTTCGCGATTCCCGGTCAGACGATGGAAATCTGGCGCGCGACCCTGGCCGAGGCGCTGGCGCTCGGCAGCGAGCATTTGTCCACCTACGAAGTCATTTACGAGGATGACACGCCGCTGTTCGCGCAACTGCAGGCCGGCGAATTTGACGTGGATGAAAATCTCGCGTGCGAAATGTATGAAGAATTAATTTTGAATGCGACGGGCGCCGGTTTTCAACAATACGAAATCGCGAATTTCGCGCGGGATGGGCGGCGGAGTGATGGAGTGATGGAGAATTGGAGTAATGATCCGTCGGAGGCGCAGCACTCCAACACTCCAACACTCCAGCACTCCATTCCGTCCTTCGCCTGCCGGCACAATGTTAACTACTGGCGCGGCGGTTCGTTTTACGGGCTGGGCCCCAGTGCGACGAGTTACGTGCGCGGCGTGCGGACGAAGAACTGGTCGAACACGCAACTTTACTGCGAGCAGCTGGAAAAGGGAAAACGCGCCATTGAATCCCGTGAAGAATTGCCGCCGTTGAAACGCGCGGGCGAAACCGCTGCGTTCGGTTTGCGGATGAATGCGGGCTGGCCGTTTGCCGAATTCCGGCGCGCGACCGATTTCGATTTGCGCGACGAGTGGCCGGCGGAAATGAACCAGTTGGTGGAACGCGGCTGGGCTTCACGCGACGCACAACAATTTCGACTCACACCGCAAGGATTGCGCTTCGCGGATTCGGCGGCGGAACTTTTTTTGCGTTGACGTAGCGGCGTGTCGGCAGACCGCCGCATTTTTCAGAAAGCATTTTTCCGGCAAAGATATTGCCACGTCAGCAGGGCGGCCAGAATGGCCAGTCCACCACAGATGACATAAGGCAACGGCGCGACGCGCAGGTAAAGTATCACGGCGAACAGCGGGCCAAGAATCCGCGCCAGGCTCCCGGCACTTTGCGCCACGCCGATGGTGGCGCCTTGCTCGTTCGCCGGCGTGAGATTCGAGAGCAATCCGAAGAGCGGCGGCCGCGTCAGCCCGGAACCGATGGCCAGCAGCGCCAGCGCCAGAAGCATTTTGATCCACGGCCAGTCGGTTGCGTGCAGGACGACCAACCACTTGAGCTGGCCGTCGCCTTTGATGAACGGCAGGAGGATCAGGCTGATACCGGTCAGGAACAGGCTCAGCGAAATCAGTTTCGGTTCACCGAACATTTTGACCAGCCGCCCGATGGCGCCGCCCTGGATGACCGCGCCAATGATGCCACAAAAGACAAACAGGGAGATGACCGTCATGGCGGGCTTGGTTTCGTCCACGGCAATGCCGAGATTGAAATTGTCGCTGACGAGCAGCGGCAGGGTGCTTTCAAAACAACTGAAGGCGAACGTGGCCAGGAAAAAAATCAGGATGAGCAGGCCGATCTTCGGTTGGGCCAGCGTGTGGCCCCACTGGGCAAAATGCGGGCGCCGGGCCGCCTGGCTGGAATCGGGTTTCAAACTTTCGGCGAGGATGCAAAACGCCAGAATGAAATTGGCCGCGCAAAGTGCCGCGGCGGTCCAGCCAGGTCCGGTGGCGCCGAAGAAATGAAGAGCGATCCCGCTGAGCGCCGGACCGAAAATAAATCCCAGCCCGAACGCCATGCCGATGAGTCCCATTCGTTTCGACCGGTTTTCCGGCGGGGTGATGTCGGCGATGTAGGCCTGGGCGACGGTGATGTTGCCGCCGCAGATGCCGGCGAAAACGCGGGAGACGAGCAACGTCCAGAGTGCAGCGGTGTGATTTTCAAAGCCCGACCCGACGGCAAACAAGACATAGGACAATGCCGCGCCGGCGGTGCTGATGAGCAAAATGGGCCGGCGACCGTGCCGGTCGGAAAGCCGCCCCCAAATCGGCGAGAAGACGAATTGCATCGCGGAAAACGAGGCGATGATGGCGCCGATGACGAAGCCGCTGGCTCCGTAGTGTTTGCTGTAAATCGGGATCAGCGGGACCACGATCCCAAAACCGATGAGGTCAATGAAGACCGTCAGGAAAACGACGAGCAATGATGGTTTGCGGTTCATATTTGCAAAGAACGGGAATTCTAATTGCAATTAGAAGCGAGTCAACCAAGTTGGGCCCGGAGAATTCATCTCATTTGTGAAGACCGTGTTATCAAAATTCAATAAGTCAAATTTGCGCCCCTGTCAGATTCCCATAGAATTTTGAATGCAGGCCGAGTTGTTTTGACGTCGGCGAACTGTTGAGGTCCAAACTCAACCGTGCTGGCCAAGCAACCAATGTCAAACTGGCGTCTTCCAAAACCGCCCTCGGCCTGCATTCTGTTTCTAATTTCCCAAACAAACTTCCAACTGACAACTGAAACTCATTGAAGATATTCACATCAAGACGTACTTTTCGTCGCTTGTGAAGATCGTGTTATCAAAATTCAATAAGTCAAATTTGCTACAGCGGAGGAATTCCCATCTTGTTTCGCCATGATTGATTCCGTTTCCGAGACCGCCGGGGCAGCGGCGGATTTGAAAAAAAACAGGCGGCAGAAGGCCGCGCAGCAGCGCGGCCCTACCATTGACCGGTTGCCGCCGCATTCCATCGAGTGCGAGCAGGGCGTGCTGGGTTGCGCGCTGCTTTCGCCAAACGAGTGCGTGGGCGAGTGCATCGAAAAGCTCAAGGATGGCGGCCAGGAAGTTTTCTACGACCTGCGGCACCAGACGATTTACGAAACGCTGGCGGCCATGTTCAACGAACGGATGCCCATTGACATCATCACCGTTCAACAACGCCTCAAGGACAAGCAGCTTTTGGATCAGGTCGGCGGGATTGCTTATCTGGCGCAATTGCAGGACGCCGTGCCGAGCGCTGCGAACCTTTCCTACTACCTGGAACACGTCCAGGAAAAATTCCTGCTGCGGAAAATGATTGCCACCTGCACGGACGTCGTCGGACGGGTGTATGATTACGAAGGCGAGGTGGACGCGCTGATGGACGAGGTGGAACGCGACATTTTGCGCATCAGCGAATCGCGCGCGCAAAGCAGCGTGCTCGGCGTCAAGGAACTGGTGGGCAAGGCCATCGGGACGATTGAAAATTATTTCAGCCGCAAAGGCGTGTTGAACGGCCTGGCCACGGGCTTCACGGATCTGGACCGGATAACGGACGGTTTGCACGGGAGTGAAATGATTGTCATTGCCGCCAGGCCATCCATGGGAAAAACGTCCATCGCTCTCAATATCGCGGAGCACGTGGTGCTGGAGCAAAAGCTGCCGGTGGCCGTGTTCAGCCTGGAAATGAGCGCGGAGGCGCTGGTGTTGCGCATGATGTGTTCGCTCGCGCGGGTGAATCTGCGCAGCATCCGCGAAGGCTTCATGAGCGAGTCGGATTTTCCGAAGCTGACCAGCGCGGCGGGCCGGCTGGCGGGCGCGCCGTTGTTCATTGATGATTCGGCGGGGCTTTCGATTTTGCAACTGCGGGCGCGGGCGCGGCGGCTGGCGCAGCAGCACGGCGTGAAACTTTTCGTGATTGACTACCTGCAATTGCTCCATTCTACTGCGCGCCGGGCACAGGAAAACCGGCAGCAGGAAATTTCGGACATTTCCAGCGGCATCAAGGCGCTGGCGAAGGAATTGAAGGTGCCGATGCTTGTGCTTAGCCAGTTGAACCGCGAATTGGAGCGGGACAAAAGCCGCAAGCCGCGGTTGTCCGATTTGAGGGAATCGGGCGCGATTGAACAGGACGCCGACGTGGTGGGTCTGCTATACAAGCCGAACGCCGGCGAAGATGAAGATGGCGCCGCAGTGGAAGAGCCGGATGGACTGCCGATTAATTTGTTGATTGCGAAACAGCGCAACGGCCCCACGGGCGATGTAAACTTAACCTTTTTGAAACCGTACACTCGTTTTGAAAGCGCAGCCAAAGTCAGCGACGAAGACGTGCCGGTGGACCGATAGACGATGAAATTATTTTTTCGCCTATTCGGAGTCTGGCTGTTGTTCGGCTGCGTGTCGGCCGTGTGGGCGCAGCCGGCCGGCCCGAAAATTGACCGCGTGGACGTTAAGTTTGTCGGCCCGGCGTCGGTCAGCGAACAATTCGTTCGTTCCAACATCCGCCTCAAAGCGGGCGGCATTTATTTCCCTGCCGCCACCCAGGATGACATCCAGTCGCTCTATGCGACCGGGCAGTTTTACAACATCCGCGTGACGGCGGATCCAGGCGACAGAGGCGGCGTGCTGTTGACATATCTCGTGCAGGTGCGTCCGCGACTGACGGACATCAAGATTGAGGGCAACAAAAAGTTAAGCGCTTCCAAAATCCGCAAAAAAATCACCGTGAAAACCGGCCAGCCGCTCGACGAGCAAAAACTGTTCACCGACAGCCAGGAAATCCGGAAGCTTTACGAAAAATACGGATATGCCGGCGCGCAGGTGAAATATGTTTTGAACATTGACGAGAATGCCGGGCGCGGCACGGTCATCTTTGAAATCACCGAAGCTCCGAAGATTAAAATCAAACAGATTGATGTGATCGGCGCGGCGGCTTTCTCACAAAAGGAACTGCGCAAACAACTCAAGACCAAACGGCACTGGATGTTTTCATGGCTGACGGGCAGCGGCGTGTTCAAGGAGGACGAGTTCCAGGACGATCGCGACCTGCTCGCCGAATTTTACCACAGTCGCGGTTATCTTGATTTTGAAATCAAGGACGTGAAGCTCGATCACCCGGCGACCAACAAAATGGTGATTCGCTTTTACATTTATGAAGGACGGCAATACAAGGTCGGCTCGGTCACCTTCACCGGCGATAAACTTTTTAATACGGAGGAAATCCATCGCGGCCTGCAAGCGGTCCACAACTTCGAGCATTCCAAGGGCAAGCTCGGCCCGCACGGCCTGCCCATGGACGCCGGCGACATTTTCACGCCCGGCGGCCTGAACAAGGACACGCAGGCCATCGAGGATTTTTACGGCAGCAAGGGTTACATTGACGTTGTGCGGGGATCGACGCTGCGCGCCGCGTACATTCCGAACGTGGAGACGGGCACGATGGATCTGGAATTTCAAATCAAGGAAGGGCAGAAATCCCGCGTCGAAAAAATTGACATCCGCGGCAACAACAAGACCAAGGACAAGGTCATCCGCCGCGAACTGGCCATTTCACCGGGCGAAACCTTCGACATGGTGCGCGTCAAAATCAGCAAGCAGCGTCTCGAAGGCTTGCAGTATTTCGACAAGGTGGATATGCGGCCGGAGGCGACCGACCCGCCGATTGCCGGGCGCAAGGATTTGATCGTAAACGTGGAGGAACAGAACACCGGCAACTTCATGCTCGGCGCGGGCTTCAGTTCGGTGGACGCACTGGTCGGTTACGCCGAGATAACCCAGGGTAATTTTGACCTGTTCCACCCGCCCACGTTCACCGGCGCCGGCCAGAAACTCCGGCTCTACATTGCACTCGGCACCCAGCGCCAGGACTACGAACTTTCATTCATCGAGCCGTGGTTTTTGAACCGCAAACTCGCCTTCGGTGTGGACCTTTACCGGCATCAATTGAACTTCGAGAGTCCGAACAGTATTTACGACGAGACCCGCACCGGCGTGCGCCTGAGCCTGACCCGCGCGTTGTGGAGCGACTTTTTCATCGGCAGCGTCAGCTACACCGTGGAAGACGTGGGCATCAGCCTGAATAGCGGGTGGCATGGTCCAAACCCTCCACCGTCCAATATACCCAATGCCATCCTCAATGAAACCGGCGATCATCTCTATCAGCGCGTCGGCGTGACGCTGGCTTATGACACACGCAACAGCGTGCAATTGCCGAATCACGGCCAACGGACGGAAATTGACCCGGAACTCAGCATCGGCGACACCATGTATTACAAAATTGAAGTCAAAACCGCCTGGTATTTCCCCGGCCTGTTCAAAGGCCATGTAATTGAGGCGGTCGGACGTACCGGCATCGCGGACAGTCTGGGTTCCAGCGACGTACCGTTTTACGACCGTTATTATCTCGGCGGCCTCTACTCGCTGCGCGGGTTCAAATATCGCAACATCGCACCGCGTGACCCAAATTATTACCCCGGCAATCCCGCTGGCATACCGAATGAGCCGATTGGCGGCGACAGTTACTGGATGGGCTCGGTGGAATACAGCCTGCCCATTTTTGAGAAGGACAACGGTCCCGGCGTGCGCTTCGCGCTGTTTTACGATGTCGGCGACGTTGGCGCGCAACCCTATTCGTTTTCAGGAAATTTTGATGACAACTGGGGTCTCGGCCTGCACATCAACATCCCCAAGCTCGGCCCGTTGCGGCTTGAGTATGGCGTGCCCATTCATCACGATCAATACAACAGCAAATCCGGCCGATTCCAATTCGGTGTCGGCTACCGCCGTGAATTTTAAGCATCAATCCCCAGGCCCACATCCCTTTCCTCAAAGCGACCCTTTGTCCCATTTCGGAGTTCGGGTTCATATTGAGCGGTGTCGGCGGCACGAACCGCGGCACCTATTCACGTGCTGACCCCGTCCAATTTTCTGGTGCCGCTGAGTCTGTGGACGAGCATTGCGACCAATCACTTTGATGGCACTGGCCATTTCATTTTCACCAACGCCGCGCAGCAATTCTATATGCTGCAACTGCCGTGACTCCGCCGGCCCAGGTTTTAATCCGCCAGTTTTCAGTTGGCGTCATCCGTGAAATTTGCTTTTATATGCCCATGAAATTATTACGCACAACAATTTTGACCATTTCGTTGCTGGCTTTCTTGAGCGTTCCCGCGCTGGCACAAACCAAAATCGGCACCGTGGATTTGCGCAAGCTGTTCGACGGCTATTGGAAAACCAAGCAGGTGCAAACCGCGCTCAACGATCGAAAGGCGCAGCTCGACAATGACGACAAAAGCATGCGCGACGATTTGAAGAAGGGCGGCGACGAATATCAGAAGCTTTTGGCCCAGGTGAACGACCAGGCGCTCGCCGCCGACCAACGCGACAAACGCAAACAGGCCGCCGCTGACAAACTGAAGCAATTGCAGGATTCCAAGACCGCCATTGATCAATTTGAGCGTCAGGCGCAGATCACACTGTCCGAGCAAAGCCAGCGGATGCGCGACAACATTCTCACCGATATCAAAGCTGCCGTGACCGCCAAAGCCAAGGCCGCCGGCTACGCACTGGTCATAGACGCCGCGGCGGAAACCGCCAATGCCACCACCGCGGTGGTCTATAGCAGCGGCGAAAATGATTTGACCGACGCCGTTCTCAAACAACTCAACGCCGGCGCGCCGATCAGCACCACCCCCGCTCCGGTTGTGACCTCACCGTCGTCATTGTTGGGCACCAACATGCCGCGTATCAACTTGCGCTGAGCCGCGGCACCGGTTTCTCAAAAAGCAGCCGGTGCGATTCCTCCAAAATTCCGGGAATCCGGTTTGCAAACGGACTGCTCCGCAGGACTGCCTGCAGGTCCAGTTCGCGGACCTTGGCCGCGTTTTCGCCGGGAAACCAGTGCTCGGCCTGTCCGAGTAAATTGTAACGCATCTTGCCCCACGCCACGAGGTCGAGCGACTTCGCGTAAGTCCACAGCCGCATGATTTCCGACACGTTGACCTGCCCCGGCACGTCCAAGTAATTCGGCAAACCCTCGAACCATCGCGCGCACCAATCCGCGCCCAGCGCGCGTTCCATTTCCGCGCGCAGCCGCTTTTCAACCGGCGCAATCGTCTCCGCAATGTTGTCGTAAAATTTCAGCGCGGCGACGTGCTCGTCAAAATCCCCGGGCTTGTTGGCGCCGCAACTAAGCGTGTGGACTTCCTTTCGCCCGAGGCAATAAAGGTCGTTGAACACCATCGGCGACAGCGGCGCGCAGAATTCAACCATCTTTGGCGACGGCTCATAAAGTTTCCCGCCCTTGTCGTTCGGGCTGATGATGAAGACGCCCAGGTCGAGCCGGTGCGCGGCTTCAATCGCGGCCCGGTTCAAGTCGTTCACGAAATACCAGTGGACGTTTAAGTAATCGAACTCGCCGGTGTTCACCGCTGCGAGAATGATGTCGGTCGTCGCGTGCGTGGAAAAACCGACGAACCGCGTGCGGCCCTCCCGCTGCAACCGGCGCGCGGCGGCGAGGCAGCCGTTTTTCTTCAGCGACCAGTCCAGCAGTTCGCGGTTGTTGATGCCGTGCAACGCCAGCAAATCCACGTGGTCGAGCTTCAGATATTTCATCGAAGTCTCGAAGGTCCGGAGAAATTCCTCCGGCGTGGCCCGGGGCGTGACCTTGGTCTGGACGATGATTTTGTCGCGGGGCAGTTTTGGCAGCACGTTGCCCAATTGCATTTCGGAAGTGCCGTAGCCGCGCGCGGTTTCGATGTGATTGATGCCGAGTTCAAGGGCGCGATGGATGGTGGCTTCGAGATTCTTCTGGTTTTTGCGCGGGATTTCCTTCGGGTCCACGTCCTGCCACTTGAATTGATAACGCATCCCACCGCAGGAAATCACCGGCATCAACAGCTCCGTCCGGCCAAAACGACGATATTTCATTGGAGCGACAATAAGTGACGCGCCCGCCCATGGCAAGCGGTCGGACGCCCGCTGCTAATAATTCCCAATTTCCACTTGCGTCGAGTTCGTTCATTGCTAAAGTCGTTTTGCAATTTCATCCGCTGACAGCGGCGGTTTTTCCGTTTCAACCAGAACAACCATTAACTCGTGAAAATTTTCAGCGGCACAGCGAATGAACCTTTGGCCAGGGCCATTTGCAAATCCATCGGCAGCGAACTTGGCAAATGCTGCGTCCAGCCGTTTCCCGACGGCGAGACGTTTGTGAAGATCGAGGAAAATGTGCGCGGCGAAGACGTGTTCATCGTCCAGCCGACGTCGCCGCCGACGAATCACAATCTGATGGAGCTGTTCATCATGATTGACGCGGTGCGGCGGGCGAGCGCGACGCGCATCACGGCGGTGCTGCCGTTTTACGGTTACGCGCGCCAGGATCGCAAGGACCAGCCGCGCGTGCCCATCACGGCCAAGCTCGTGGCGAACCTGCTGGTGGCGGCCGGCGCGAATCGCATTCTCACGATGGATTTGCATGCGCAGCAGATTCAGGGGTTCTTCGACATTCCGGTGGATCATCTCTATGCCGCGCCGGTGATGTATGAGTATTTGAAGACAAAAAATCTGACGGATCTGGCCGTCGTCAGTCCGGACGTGGGTGGGTTGAAAATGGCGCATGCGTATTCCCAAGTCCTTGAGTGCGGCCTGGCCATCGTGGCCAAACGACGTAAAAATGCGACGGAAGTCGAATCCATGGCGGTCATCGGCGAAATCCGGGGCAAAAACATTTTGTTGGTGGATGACTTGACGGAAACGGCGGGGACATTGACCCAGGCGGCGGCGTTGCTGAAAAAGAAGGGCGCCAAGAAGATTCTGGCCTGCGTGTCCCATGCCATTTTGAACAACGTGGGTGTCGAAAGAATGCGAAAATCGGTGATTGACGAATTGATTACAACTGATACAGTCCAACGCCCTCGCCCTGCGATTGACGGCGTGAAGATTACCACGTTGTCCGTGGCCGGACTTTTGGGCGAAGCCATCAAGCGAATTCACAATAATTCGTCGGTGAATTCACTGTTTGAATTCAAAGGCGGGCGCACGAGTTGACGCGCCGCAGTAAAAAATAATTTAACGATGAAATCAGTGCCGTTGAAAGCGTATCCCCGGACGCAGTCGCGTCGGGGCGGAGCTAGGAAGTTGCGTGCCACCGGGCGCGTGCCCGCCGTCATTTATGGCCGGCAGGCCAAGCCGCAAAACCTCGAAGTCAGCGCCAAGGAAATCGGCGACCTCATTCACCATTCCGTTTCGGAAAACCTGCTGGTGGATTTGTCCGTCGAAAACGACGCCCGCGCCAGGCGCCTCGCGCTGGTGCAGGAAATCCAGCACCATCCGCTGGAAGGCGACGTGCTGCATGTGGATTTCCATGAAGTGACGGAAGACGAAAAAGTGGTCATCCTGGTGCCGCTGGAAACCGTCGGCGAAGCGGCCGGCGTGAAAAACAGCGGCGGCGTGCTCGAGCACGTGGTCTTCAAATTGAAAGTGCGCGCCCTGCCCAAGGATTTGCCCGAGCAGATGGTCGTGGACGTGAGCCATCTCGAACTCGGCAAGTCAATCCACCTCGGCGAAATCAAAGCGCCCGCGGGGGTCGAAATTCTCGGCGACAAGAACATTTCTGTCATCTCCGTCGCCCTGCCGCGCACGGAAGAGGAAGAAGTGGCTGCGGTTGCGGAGGGCGAGGCGGTGGCCGCCGGCGACGTCGAAATGATCAAAGAGAAGAAAGAAGAAGGCGAAGAGGGTGCTCCGCCAGCCAGGGGCGAAAAAGGTGCTGTCAAGCCCGGCGAAAAAGGCGCGGTCAAGCCCGGCGAAAAAGCGCCGGCCAAGGGCGCCGAGAAAGGCGTCGCCGCAGCTCCGGAGAAGGGTGCCGCCAAACACGGCGAAAAAGCGCCGTCGGAGAAAAAGAAATAATTTTGCCGGCGATCCGCGAGGGTCGCCGCGCCCGCGCCGCGCATGGAGAATTTGCATCTCATCGTGGGTTTGGGCAATCCCGGCGCGGAATACGCGCAGACGCGCCACAACGCCGGTTTCACGCTGGTCGAAAAACTGGCGGTGCGCTGGAACGCAGGCTGGACGAACGAACGAAAGTTCAAGGCCCGGGTCGCGCGTGCCGAACGCAACGGCGTCCGCGTTTTGCTCTGCCAGGCGCAGACGTTCATGAATTTGAGCGGCGAAGCGGTCGGCGCATTGAAGAATTTTTACCAGCTCCAACCACAGTCGGAGCTGTTGGTGGCGGTGGACGATGCGGATTTGCCGTTGGGCGAAATTCGCCTGCGGGCGGGTGGCGGCAATGGCGGCCATCATGGGCTGGAGTCCATCGAGCAGCATTTGGGCACGAATGATTTTGCGCGATTGCGGCTCGGCATTGGCCGGGCGGAAGGCGCGCGGGAAATCACGGATCATGTGCTCGGACGGTTTGATGCGGGCGAGGCCGCGTTGATGGAAAAAGTTTTGGTCCGTGCCGCCGACCAGGTGGAATGCTGGCTGGCGGCCGGAATTGAAAAAGCAATGAACCACTTTAACGGAGTCGTGGACTCCGCCAACGAAGAAAAAAAACAGTGAAACGATACGAAGGTCTGTTCATCCTGAACCTGGCGGGCAGGGAAGAGGGCGTCAAAGACGCGCTCGACAAAATTTCCGCGGAAATCGAGTCGGCGGGCGGCAAGGTCGAAACCGTGCAAAAGATGGAAAAAAAGAATTTTGCGCGTGTGGCGGACAAAAAGTATACCGCCGGCTTTTACGCGAATGTGATTTTCACCGGCCCGGCGGCAATCGTCGCGCAATTGCGCGCCAAGTTCGCGCTGAACGAGGAAGTGTTCCGTGTGCTGTTCACGCTGTCGCCCGAACCGAAACCCGCAAAGTAAACCCTCAACCTTGGAGGCCTTATGGCCAACTTCAACAAAGTCATTTTGATGGGAAACCTCACGCGCGACCCGGAATTGCGTTACACACCCAAAGGGACGGCGGTCGCCCGCATCGGTCTGGCGTGCAACCGCAAGTGGAAGAGCGAAACCGGCGAGATGAAGGAAGAAGTCACTTTTGTGGACGTGGACGCTTTCGGCAAGACCGCCGAAACCATTGGCCAATACTTGAAGAAAGGCCGCCCCATTTTGATCGAAGGCCGCCTCCGTTACGAAACCTGGGAAGACAAACAGACCAAACAGAAGAAAAGCAAACTCGGCGTCGTGCTGGAAAACTTCCAATTCCTGGATTCCGGCGGCGGCCGTGGCGAAGGCGCATCAGAAGTTCCGGCTTCGCGTCCGGCGGCAACTTCCCCGGCCCCCGCGCCCGAAGGCGGCGAAGCCGACGCTCCCCCGGAAGGAGACGACGTTCCCTTTTAACCCGGATACGGGAGGCGTTTGATTTGCCTCTCAACTCTCAACCATCAACGTTCAACCATTTTCGTATGCCAAAGACTGAAGTCATTCTCACGCACAACATCGTCGGCCTCGGCGGTGAATCCGACCAGGTGAAGGTCGCCGCCGGTTACGCGCGCAACTATCTTTTCCCGCAACGCATGGCCATCCCGATGACCATGGC
>PMOA01000058.1:0-3815 GCA_003161635.1 Limisphaerales bacterium | reverse complement strand
TCATCAAGGTCAAGGCGGGCGAGGACGGCAAGATGTTCGGCGCGGTGACCTCTGGGGTGATCGCCGACGAATTGAAACACCAGTTCGACATCTCGCTCGACAAGCGGAAGATCCACCTCGAACACCCGATCCGCACGCTCGGCGACCACGAAGTCGAATTGCATCTGCATGCTGAAGTCAAAGGCACGCTCAAAGTCCGCGTCGAAAGCACGACTCCCGTGATTGCGCCGGTGCCGGCTGAACCGAAAAAAGAAGAGGGCAGGGAACCCAGACGTGAAAAACACGGTCACGCCCGGCGGGACGCCGAAGGCGAAAAGGCCGAAAGACCTGAAACCGCCGAAGCCAGGCCCAAAGGCGAAAAACATGGCGAGAAGCATGGTGAGAAGCACGCCCGGGCCGAAAAATCTGAAGCCGCTGAAACCAAACCCAAAGGCGAGAAGCACGAGCACGTAAAGGCTGAAAAAGCTGAAAAGGCGTCCAAGGTTCCGAAGGCCGAAAAGAAGGAAAAGAAAGCCGAGTAGGCCGGCAATAAATCAATTTGTTTTCACCAAGCCGCGGAAGTTCTCCGCGGCCTTTTTGTTGGTCGTCATTCCGGTGGAACGTGACTTGGAGGGCACTCCTTCGTCAGTATCCTGATTTCATGGAAGCGGCGGAGCGCTTCACTCCGAATACGTTTCGGTTCGTCAGCCGCCGCGCGCGGTGCCAGTCTCCGTTTTTTGCGAACCGCGCGGTCTTCTAATAGTATCATTTAAGTCATCCAATACTTGCATCACGGATGTTAATAGTTCTCGAAACCCTGTTCCGTTAATGTCAGGATTTTATCAGCTCATCGAACAGTAACAAAATTTTCCCATGAAAACATTCATTAAAAATCTATTCCTTCTGCTCGCGCTGCCGTCGGTGTTGTTCCTGTGTCAAACGCTGCCGGCGGCCGTCACGTTCACCGTCACGCCTTCCGCGGTCAGCAACACCTACATCGGAACCATCACCCTGCAAATTGGCGGGTTGACGAACACGGAGAAGGTGGTCGTCCAAAAATTTCTCGATCTCAACACCAACAGCGTCATTGATGGCACCGACTGGCTGGTGCAGCAGTTCACTTTGCAGGATGGAACAAACTTTGTGATTGGCGGCGTGACCAATTTCAATGTGCCCGGCGATTTGAATGCCACGGCGGGACAAATCACTGCGACGTTGAATTTTCACAATGGGGATTTCGTGCAGAACATTGTCGGCAAATATTTGTATAAGCTGTCCAGTCCGAGTGGGCATTTTGCGCCGATAACGAATCTTTTCAGCGTCACCAACTTCCCATACGCGCAAAAATTCACCGGCAACGTGGTCAGCAATGGCACCAGCACGACGTTGCCCAATGCCGTGGTCATTCTATTTTCCAGGCTGGGATCGGGAGGCAACGGGCCCAGAAATCCACAGGCGGGGGCGGTGGCGAACAATTCGGGCAGTTACACCATTCCAGTGCCGGCGGGGACTTATATGCCGATGGCTGTCAAGAGCAATTATCTCGGCAACTTTGCCACGGCGCCGGTCCTCACTTTGGCCAGCGGCGCGACTCTCACTACGAATCTGACGCTCACCAGAGCTACGACCAGCATCTCCGGCACGAATGTTGATGCCAACAATTCCAGCATCCGAGTGCCCGGGGTGATGGTTTCGGCGCAGTCCACCAGCGGCCTGCTTGCGATCACTTTTACCGATACCAATGGCAATTTCAACGTGCGGGTCACTGCCGGCACATGGGGTATCGGCGCCGACGACTTGAGTCTGATTGTTCACGGTTATGTTGGACTACAGAACAAGACCAACATCAACTCCGGCACAACGGGCAATAGCCTCGGTTATCCCAAGGCCACAGCGCTGTTTTACGGCAGTGTCAAGGACAACCTGGGGAATCCCCTGCCGGGTATTGACGTTTATGCCAACGACAACAATAACTACCTGTATGAAAGTGACGGCTACACGGGCACGAACGGGAATTATGCCGTCGGTGTGTTGGGTGGCTTGGGCACCAATGATCTCTGGTGGTTGCAAGTTGACAGCGGCGATAGTATTTTTACCAATTACGTTTTTTCCCAGCCGGCGTTTCTTCAAAATGGCGGCACGAACATCAGCGCCGGACAGGCGTTGCTGGCGAATTTCACCGCCCTTCTCGCCACCAATCACATCTCCGGCTCGCTCAAGGATAACAGCGGCAACCCCATCGTCGGTGTCAATCTGTGGGCCAACGCAATGATCAACGGGGAGTTCTACAACAACGGAAGCGTGGGCACCGACGCCAATGGCAATTATTCACTGAACGTGGCCAACGGCACCTGGACGGTCGGTGTCAACAACAGCCCCACCGTCGGGACCAGCTTGCCCGGAAACTACCTCTGCCCCGCGAATCAATTGGTTGTGATTGCCAACAACAACGGCACAGCGAATTTCACCGCCATTCTGGCGACCAACCACATCTCCGGCCATGTCCAGCAAAGCAACGGCAATCCCATCGGGGGCGTGGGGGTCTGGGCCAGCGCGACCATCAATAGCGTGGGTTATTCTCAATATGTGGACGCCGATGGCACCGGTAACTACTCGTTGAACGTGGCCAACGGCAGTTGGACTGTCGGCCTCGAAAGCAGTGGCGGCAGCGATAGTTTGGATACCATTCTCGGCAGTGGCAATTATCAACCCCCGGATAACCAGAATGTCAACATCGCCGGCAACAATGCCACGAACAATTTCATCATCCAACCTTGCGGTGGCGTTCAAATCCTCACGACCAGTTTGCCGGACGGTCAGGTGGATTCCTACTACGACAACTGGCTCGATGCTTCGAGTTGCAGCGGCACGCTCAATTGGTGGTTGAATGACCCGCAGGATTTTCCATCGAGCTTGAATTTCGATTCTGACGGGGAAATCTACGGCTTTCCCGACACCGCCGGAACCTATAACTTTTCCGTGCACGTGGATGACGGCAACGGCCACTCGGCGAATCAAAGTTTGTCGCTCACCATCCAGGCGGGGGCGAACTCCACGCCTTCGATCACGAGTCCGTTGCCCGGCTCGACGCTCACATCCTCGTCCGCGACGTTTCAATGGATCAGCGGCACGGGTGTGACCGAATACTTTTTCTACGTTGGCACAAGTTTCGGAGCAAGCGATCTTTATGCACAAAGTCAGGGATTGAATCTTTCCGTAACTGTCAATGGTCTGCCAGTGAACGGAAGCACGCTTTACGTGCGGTTGTGGTGGAACACAAGCGCTGGGTGGCAGTACACTGATTACACTTACACGGCTTACTATGCTGTCGGGTTTCCGGACTTCATTGTGCAGTCAATCAATTTGAGTCCGGCCAGTCCAACGGCGGGTCAGGCATTCACAGCGACTGTGGTGGTGAAGAACCAAGGAACAGCGGCGGGGATCGGCGGATGGTTAGATTGCTGGAGCGATAGTCCGTCCAGCCAGAGTTGCGGGGCGATCGGTGACGGGTATGTTTCGATCGGCACATTGGCGGCTGGGGCGTCAGTGACCAACACAATCAATTTCACGGCACCCAGCAGTGGTGCGGCGTGGACGTTCCGGGCCTTTATTGACAGCGGGTGTGCGACCACCGAGTCCAACGACTCGAACAACCAGACCACACTCAGCTACAGTTCAAGTTACCCGCCAAATCTTGGTTACACAAAACAAGGTGCCAACATGGTGTTCAGGTGGCCGACGAACTTCACCGGATACACTTTGCAATCCACAACGAATCTTGGCACGGCGGCAGTTTGGAGCACCGTTTCGCCTCCGCCGGTCGTCGTCAACGGGCA
>PMOA01000092.1 GCA_003161635.1 Limisphaerales bacterium | reverse complement strand
CCTTGCAGTCGCCTTCGCACAGCTCGTATTCGTAAAGAGGCATGAGACATTCTTGACTTACTGCAAAACGACGCGATAAAGGCGTTGCGAATTGGTGGGCGTTGAATCGGTTGATGACATGGGAGAATTCGTTGCAATCATGGAACCGCCTAACCCAAGCCAGTTGGCCTGAATCAAATTGGTTTTATACTGCAATTGATAACTTTGTCCGGCCACTGCGCTCCATGTGAACGCAATTGCGCCGTTGGTTTTGTTTATGGATTGAAACATCGGCGGCATGGGAATGCTCAAGCGAAAAATGGTTCCCTTGCCATATTTTCCGCCTGTGGATGTGGTGCCGTAAAAATCTCCATCGCTGCCAAGCACCAAACTGGCATAAGGATTGCCGCCGTTCGTGCCGTTGAATGAGAATAACGTGGTCAAAGTTCCATTCGTTGCGACCTGAAACACCGTGCCCCATCCATAAAAGGCGGAAGCGTTCGTGATTCCGCCTTGATAAGTCGTCCCGTAAAAATTTCCGTCTCTGCCTTGCACGAGGCCGCCACAAGGGAAAATTCCATTGCTGATGACTCCAAATGTGTGAAGAGGCTGATAAAGTTTCGAATACGAAAAGATGGTGCCTTTATCGGAAGGGCCACCATATTCCGATGTTCCATAAAAATTGCCATCAGCGGCTTTTATCAAACCGGCCCAAGGATTCTCCGGACCCGCGGAATTCGGCCCGTCGTTACCCGGTGGCAATGGATCATAATGGGTCAACATTCCATTGGTGGTGAATTCGAAAATCGCGCCATAGCCACCAATCTCACCGCCCCCAAAATAAGCCGTTCCATAAAAGTTTCCGTTACTTTCCTGAATCAACGCGCCGCGCGATTGTCCTCCGCCTGCAATATTTGCAAGACTGAACAGATTGGTGAATACTCCGTTGGTTGTTATTCGGAATACGATGCCGGAGAAACCGCCGAAGCCATAAGTAGTGCCATAAAAATCACCGTCAGCACCTTGAACCAGCGCAGCATACGGATGGCCGTTGTTGTTGGGGAATGAATACAAGTTGGTGAATACCCCATTAGTCTTAATTCTGAATACGGTGCCGTCCTCGGTCGAACCACCGTCATACGTCGTGCCGTAAAAATTGCCATCCTTGCCTTGAACAAGCGGCGCATAAGGAATACTGCCGTCTGAATTATCGTGAAAAGAATACAGTCCGGTGATTGCTCCGCCGGATGTCATTTTGAAAATCGTTCCGATACTGACGCTGCTGTTCGTTCCTCCGCTCGACGCCGTGCCGTAGAAATTTCCATCATTGCCCTGCACCAAGGCCGCATAAGGAACCGCGCCATTGGTTCCGTCAAATGAAGCCAGATTTGTAAAGACGACCCCGCCACGCGCCTGTAGCGCGATCAATCCGGCAAACAGAAAAAATATAGAACTGGGATTTCCCATTTGGTTTCTAGCCCACGACCCGCGTGGGCCTTTTTTGTGATTCTCTTCCTGCTTCAGCGCGGGCAGGAGAAACGAATGGACTGGACGAGTATTCATATAATTGCCTCCTGTTTGCAGTGATTCCGTCTTGGCGGGAATCATTGCGTTGACCGGATCAAGCTCACGCAGAAGTCTTGGCAGCTACCCAAGAATAGTGAGTAAGGGTGACGGAAGAGTTATAACAATATCGAATGATTATGTCAATAGAAACTTGTAAGCGTTTTTCAGCCCTGACTGGCTGGAACACAGCCTATTCAAATGGGAACAAAGTTTCACCTAAAGTTACACCTGACGAGCAATGAGGAGGCGGTAACGGGGCAACGCGAGAGGCTGTGTGAAAACTCATTTTTCGACCATCCCCATCCATCTGCTCGTTTCATCAAAATGCGTCATATCGAAAATGTGATCGTTACCGAAGTTCATGTCAGCAATTTTCACACAGCCTCGCGGTTTGTTAGGCGGCTTTGCCATGTGCTGCCTCCTTCCACTTCTGTATAGCTCTCTCAAAAAGCGGCTTCATCTCTCCACGCCGAAACTTTCGCTTCTTGAATTCGTTAAAATCTATCTCAATCCAAGAACCCTTCTTTGGACCGTTGGCGACGGCGTGGAAAAGCTGCGCGGGATGCTGAAAAGATGGCATATTTTCCAACGCCGGATGCATCTGGCTCTGGTCAACAATCAATCGCCGCGAGATTCGGCTACCCAGCGCAAACGAAATGGTAAACTCCTTGTGGGTTCCTGGCTCAATCTGCTGCTCCGCTGCCGGCTCAAGCACGAAACCATAAGTGTAATCGGGCTGCCCGAAATGGATGCGAACCTGATGAATACAAAGGGGTGTGTCTTTCGTCCGATTAGTGACATCTACGAAAATGGTAGCCGGATCACCACATACGCCTATGTTGAGGCGGAATGTGAACCGAGCTTCCAAAGCGTCCAGTCCCATCTTGTAGAAGTCGTAAAGCATAGTAAAACCAAGTGCGCTCACGAGCCGCCTAACGTCAGGCACGCGGGACGAAACGGCGTGAACCGCGAAGCGGAACTGGACCAGCCATCCCGCGTTGCCTGCAGCGATTTGTTAGGCGGGAGTTTAACTTTCATGGCCCATCGGAGGAATACGCCGCTAAACTTATAGTAGCTCGTTCTGGCTGACCACTCAATATATCAACTGCCACTCTACTCTTGGCAACGAAACAGCAAATCCAAATGTCGTTGACATCGACCTTAGGTGTTGTCAGTTGATGAGTTTCACCTGGTCGCAGATACACGAAAGGAGCTGCGCCTTGAATCTCAATTGTTTCGGGTCCCTCATTTCGGATTGCGATCCTCATGCTTGGAGCTCCGGAAACCTTTGGGTCTTCATGATGCATGACCAGCAATAGCCACACGGTAGATGACGTTTTTGGAATTGTAACTATTCGCCCGTAAGAGCCCGCAAGAGATTCACTGCAAATGCTAAGGTCCCAGCTTCGTTGCCACACGCAACCTAGAAGCAGCACCAAAAATAGAAATGGCACTAATTTCTTAACGGATTGGCCAGTGTTGAAGGTCACAATAAATGCTCCATCCCGCCTAACTAGTAATGGACGCCTCGTTGTGCAGCCTATCCTGTTTCAGGTTTTTGACCATATTTCAGACTTTCTCTTTTGTCCACAACGATTTAACTCAGGTGAATACCAAAATATTAGGCAGCATCGTTGCTATTTCTTTGGTGCCCATTCTTTCAGGAAAACCAGCACTTTATCAGGACTGTGATGATCGCCTTCCTCCAACTTGCCAGTGTCTTGTGTAACCAGTTGCTTGCCGTCGGCATCTAAAACCACAATAGCTGGCAAGCCAAAACGCGTGGGATGTCCATACTTCGTATCAGTATCATTGTTGTGTCCTTTGTTCACGTCAATCATCACAACCACATAATCACTTTTTAATACCTCCGCGATGCTTTTGTCCGTCTCGAAAAGCTTGTGCAACTTGTGACACCACCCACACCAGTTTGCACCGAATTGAAGGAGAATGTGCTTATGTTCTTTCTTGGCTATGTCCAGCGCATCAGCAATTTGTTTTGAACCATCGGCAGACTCGTCATAAATGTTCGGTCGTGCCTGGAGGCTGGCACTTGAGTTGGAATTTTCGTGAGCCGATTTAATAAAGTTCTTCTGGTCCCAATCCCAAACAACCGCAGCCACCTTTTCTTCACTGTCAAGATTGAACACGGAATCTGCTATCTGGTCAGGAATACGCGCCGATATCACTGTCACCGTTCCTGTTTCAAGCAAAGTCGGTGGAGAGGTCGGCGGATATAAACTTACGGCCCATTCTATTCTGGCGGGAAACTGGTATGCTCCTAAATTAGTATAATTAAGAAGTCTCGCAATAAATTCAGACTTACCTCCTGGAGAAATATATTTAATGGTCTGAGGAGTAAATGCATTAGCGGTTTTATCAAAAATAACCTTCCATGTTATTGGCTGATTTCCGACTGAAAGTCCAGGCAATGAAATCTCAAGTAACCCGTCTGATATTTGTCCTACAGGCATGACCAATCCATTTGTCAATGCGGCGGAAACGATATCTGTGAAGCGCAAGAAACAGCTTTCACAGCCCTTAGAACTTCTTGTTAAGAACATGAATGGTGCGACCAGAGGGTTGTAAAGGCTCTGACTCGCATCGCTCTGTGAATTCATGTTGCTCTTGATCATGTAGCGGTTGTCGCCTGAATAACTTGAATACGTTGTGCCGTCAAAAGCTGATTCAAACGAATGCGCAATATTCGTTTGCGTCCCCGATATTAGTTTGCAAGAAGCACGATATTTCATCCCTGACATTAAATATGAATATTGAAATGTGCGAGAAAAAACTTTTACGTTCAGAGACTTCAAAGCCTCGGGATCATTCACCCAGAGTGTGTCAAGCCAGTCAATTTCCACATTTGAAATGGATTTCACATCTTTCAGCGACTTTTCAAAGCGGGCCTGCAAGTCTTGATCTGCAAAACTGACGAGTGGCCAGCAGGCCAAAAATGCCAGAATTAGCGAGGCTAGTCGTTCTTTCATAATGTATTTTAAACTCAACTAAATGAGTTGCACTTCAACCCAGTGTTGCCGCCTAGTCAATAACCGTCAATCCCACCGGGAGTTTTCACACAGGCTCGCGCGGTGTTAGGCGGCGTCATTCTTATGGCTGTGGTTCGGGCTGGCTGCCTTCGTCCCAGTTGGTCGTGTAGGGGGTCTTATCGGCGAATCTCCATGCGCCTCCCATTTTAACCAACAACAGGATCTGGTCACCGCGGTTGGTTATAATTTGGCCGGGATATTTCGGAAATTCACAGTAGTACCTTAATTCCACCTTGTCGTCGGCTATGGGTTTGCGGGCCAGAATTTGGAGAACCTTGAAGTGAGCAAATTTTTTTTGCATGGCGGTGGCAAACTTGGTTTTGTCGCCCTTCACTTTCTTCTGCATTTGTGGGGCATAGGAGGCGATGTCGATATCATAATTGCCATTAGCCGACGCCCAAAAACTGGATTCCAAGGCGGCTTCCGGCGTGGTGTTACCGGCATCAACCAATTGCTCAGCGGTAATGTACTGGCCCTTGATGCTTTCTGTGGCGGGCGTGGTGCGCGCGCCGGGGCTGGAATGGGAACAACCGCCGAATAAAAATGCCACCAACAATGAAGCTGACCAGATTGTTAAGTGTTTTTTCATACAATTGCTTTGACAAGGTTGCTCACGAATACTCACGCGCAATGCCGCCTAACGTCCAGAGCTCAGGCACGCGGGACCAAAATGCGTGAACCGCGATAGCGGAACTGGAACGGCCATCCCGCGTTGCCTGCAGCGTGAGGCTGTGTGCTCATATCAAATCAAGAAGATATACGGTGCACGACTTTCTGAACTGTGAATACTATGTCGGCGAAGATGAAAAGCAACGCCGCGCAGGTCGCATATAGCCGCCAGCTCATAAATCGGATAATTGGAGCAAATCCCATAACAACATAGCGCCAAATCCGAGAACCAATCATATGCAACTGAAGGCTGATGGCCAGAACTAAGAGGTCAAAAAATGCCGAGTCTCCGAGAATACCCAACACATAAAACTCCGGGGTCATGACAATCAAAGTCGCCGCTATAACCGCCACCAAACCAATCAACACCTGCCATGAGTTAAGGCGATGTATCCATGTCGGCCTATATTTGTCCGGCAAGAAAGTCAGTGCGAAGACAAACAGTGTCAGTCCAAACATAATGGTGGGTGATATTTGCATGGTCTAACGTCCAGAACTCAGCCACGCCGGATGAAAAATGTCAACCGCGAATGCGGAACTGAGACGGCCAACCGGCGTTGCCTGCAGCGCGAGACCGTGTGAAAAC